>NZ_JBEYTW010000112.1:0-28709 GCF_040643275.1 Spirillospora sp. NPDC047418 | reverse complement strand
CTCGTCCACCTCCGCCGCGAAAGGAGCGATCTTGGCCTCGGCCAGCTCACGCACCGTACGCCGCAGCAGCTCATGCTCCTCGGACGGCGCATACGTGGGAAAGTCAGAACTCATGCCGCAGATGCTACCCGCCAGTAGGGCCTGCCGGGCGGCGCGGGTGGGGGCTCGGAGCGGGCACGTTTCCAGCAGGGCCGCTCGTCGGCGACCGCGAATCGAAGGGAGCGGGTCTTGACCTACCGGCTGACGGTCATCGGAACGGGGTACCTCGGCGCCACGCACGCGGCGTGCATGGCCGACCTCGGGTTCGAGGTACTCGGCCTCGACGTGGACGCCGAGCGGATCGCGCGCCTGGCGGACGGCGACCTGCCGTTCTACGAACCGGGGCTGGAGCCCGTCCTGCGCCGGGGCCTGGAGACCGGGCGGCTGCGGTTCACCACGTCCTACACCGAGGCCGCGGAGTTCGGCGACGTCCATTTCCTGTGCGTGGGGACGCCGCAGAAGGCCGGGGAGTACGCGGCCGACCTGAGCTACGTCGACGAGGCGATCGCGTCGCTGGCGCCGCTGCTCCAGCGGCCCTGCCTCATCGTGGGCAAGTCCACCGTGCCGGTCGGGACGGCGCAGCGGCTGGCGGAGACCCTGAACCGGGTCGCGCCGGCCGGCGGCGACGCCGTGCTCGCCTGGAACCCGGAGTTCCTGCGCGAGGGGTTCGCCGTCCAGGACACCCTGCACCCCGACCGGATCGTGGCCGGGCTGCCCACCGAGCAGGGGGCCGCCGAGCACGCCGAGAAGGTGCTCCGCGAGATCTACCGGACGATGATCGCGGAGGGGACGCCGTTCATCACCGCCGACTTCCCGACCGCCGAGCTGGTGAAGGTGTCGGCGAACGCCTTCCTGGCCACCAAGATCTCGTTCATCAACGCGATGGCGGAGGTCTGCGAGGCCGCGCACGCCGATGTGACCAAGCTCTCCGAGGCGCTGTCCTACGACGACCGGATCGGCGGCAAGTTCCTCGGCCCCGGGCTCGGCTTCGGCGGCGGCTGCCTGCCCAAGGACATCCGGGCGTTCATGGCGCGGGCCGGTGAGCTCGGCGCCGACCAGGCGCTGACGTTCCTGCGCGAGGTCGACGAGATCAACATCCGGCGGCGGATCCGGATGGTGGACCTCGCCCGGCAGTTGCTCGGCGGCTCGTTCGCCGGGCGGACGGTCGGTGTCCTCGGCGCCGCGTTCAAACCGAACTCCGACGACGTCCGCGACTCCCCCGCGCTGGACGTGGCCGCGTCCATCCGGGCCCAGGGCGCCAAGGTGACCGTGTACGACCCGCAGGCGATGCGGAACGCGCGCCGCGCGCAGCCGACCCTGGAGTACGGCGACTCGGCCCTGTCCGCGGCCCGCGACGCGCATGTGGTGCTGCTGCTGACCGAGTGGGCGGAGTTCCGGGGCATGGACCCGTCCGCGCTCGCCGAGGTCGTCGCCGAACGCAACATCGTGGACGGGCGCAACGCGCTCGACCCCGAGCGGTGGCGCGCGGCCGGCTGGAACTACCGCGCCCTCGGCCGCCCCTGACAGCGCCGGGGAAGTAAAAGATCGCGGGAGCTGTTGTCGTGGGCATGGGTGCTGAATTCGCCGACCAGGACGTGATCCGGCGGCTGCTGAACGAGTCCGCGACGTGGGCGTTCGTCGGCCTCGGCGACAACCCCGACCGCGAGGTCTACAACCAGGCGCGGCTGCTCCAGCAGCGCGGCAAGCGGATCGTCCCCGTCCATCCGGCGGCGCGGGAGGTGCTCGGCGAGCAGGGGTACGCCTCGATCGCCGACGTCCCCGGCCAGGTGGACGTCGTCGGCGTCTACCGGCGCGCCGAGCAGGCCGGGCAGGCGGTGGACGAGGCGATCGCGGCCGGCGCGAAGGCCGTGTGGCTGCCGCTCGAAGTGATCGACGAGGCGGCGGCGCGGCGCGCCAGGGACGCCGGTCTCGACGTCGTCATGAACCGGTGCCCCGGCGTCGAATGGGCGCTGCGCCGCTAGGCGTTCACGGCTGGACGCTCAGAGCTTCTCGCGGAGCCGCGCGCCCTTGGCCTTCGCCTGGCCGTAGAGATCCTGCTGGAAGACCGCCATCTTGGCGCGCAGTTCCGCGTCGGACGCGGCCAGGACGCGGACGGCCAGCAGCCCCGCGTTGCGGGCCGCGCCGACCGCGACCGTCGCGACCGGGACGCCGGCGGGCATCTGCACGATCGACAGCAGCGAGTCCATGCCGTCGAGGTACTTCAGCGGGACGGGCACGCCGATCACCGGCAGCGGCGTCACCGACGCGAGCATGCCCGGCAGGTGCGCGGCGCCGCCCGCGCCCGCGATGATCACGCGGAGGCCGCGATCCGCCGCGCGCTCCCCGTAGGCGATCATGTCGTGCGGCATGCGGTGCGCGGACACGACGTCGGCCTCGTAGGGGACGCCGAACTCGGCGAGCGCCTGCGCGGCGCCCTCCATGACGGGCCAGTCCGAGTCGCTGCCCATCACCACGCCGACGACCGGCTCACCACTCATTTCTGGTGCTCCCCCATCTTCGTCCCCCAGCGCAGGTAGTCGGCGGCGTGGCGGGCCCGTTCGCGGACGTCGGCGAGGTCGGCGCCGAGCGCGGTCACGTGGCCGATCTTGCGTCCCGGCCGCGACTCCTTGCCGTACATGTGCACCTTGACGGCCGGGTCGTGCGCCATCACGTGGATGTAGCGGGAGTAGACGTCGGGGTCGTCGCCGCCGAGCACGTTGGCCATGACCGTGTACGGCGCGGCGGGCTCGGTGGAGCCGAGCGGCAGGTCGAGGACGGCCCGGAGGTGCTGCTCGAACTGCGACGTGCGCGCGCCCTCGATCGTCCAGTGCCCGGAGTTGTGCGGGCGCATGGCCAGCTCGTTCACCAGCAGGCCGTCATCGGTCTCGAACAGCTCGACCGCGAGGAGCCCGACGACGCCCAACTCGCCGGCGACGCGGAGCGCGAGGCCCTGCGCCTCGACCGCGAGGTCCTCCGGCAGGCCCGGCGCGGGCGCGATCACCTCGGTGCAGATCCCGCCCTCCTGGACGGTCTCCACGATCGGGTACGCGGCGCCCTGCCCGTAGGGGGAGCGCGCGACGAGCGCGGCCAGCTCACGCCGGAACGGGACGTGCTGCTCGACCATCAGGTCGACGCCCTCCGCGAGCAGCCGCTCCACCTGACCGGACGGCTCGTCCACCACCCAGACGCCCTTGCCGTCGTAGCCGCCGCGGGTGGCCTTCAGCACCAGCGGCCAGCCGTGCTCGCGGCCGAACGCCTCCAGGAACTCCACTGGCCCGGACGCCGGCACGTGCGCGTACGCGGGGCACGGGACGCCGAGGCCGCCGAGCCTGTCCCGCATGACGAGCTTGTCCTGCGCGTGGGCCAGGGCCACCGCGCCGGGACGGCACGGGACGCCCGAGTCCTCCAGCTCCCGGATGTGGGCGCCCGGGACGTGCTCGTGGTCGAACGTCACCACGTCGCAGTCCTTGGCGAACGCCAGCAGGTCGTCGCGGGACCGGTCGTCGCCCACCCGCACGTCGGACACGACCCTGGCGGCCGACTCGTCCGGCGCCCCGGCGAGGACGCGCAGCGACACGCCGAGCGCGATCGCCGCCTGCTGCGTCATCCGGGCGAGCTGCCCTCCGCCCGCCATTCCGACGACGGGCGTGTCCACCCGGCGGAGCCGATTCGGGGGGCGCGGGGGGTCGTCCCCCCGCGAGGGGCGCTGAACTGTCACGTCAGAAGGTTATCGGCCGGGCGCCATGAACGAATCCCCGGCCGCCGGCGTCGAACGTGTGTGGGCATCTCGGCAATGGGCAGGGAACGCCTGGTGAGGGCGAAACGTTCATGTTCCGGCGTCGCCGCGGCCCCGGGCGTCTATCCTCGTGGTGCCTCCGCATCAGCCGCCGCGCCGCCCGCCGTGGCGTACAACGAAGTCCGGAAGGACGGTTCCCCTTCGTGAGCCTGGTCGCCAAACTCCACCGGCGGTTCGCGCACCTCGTGCGGGAACTCGCCAAGTTCGGCAGCGTGGGCGCGATCGCGTTCGTGATCACGGTGGTGATCGGCAACGGCCTGCACACCGGGATGGACGTGGGCCCGCTCACCTCCAACGGCGTCGCCACGATCATCGCCACGACGTTCTCCTACCTGGCGAACCGGTACTGGACGTTCCGGCACCGCGACCGGACCGGGCTCGGCCGCGAGTACGTGCTGTTCTTCGCGCTGAACGGCGTCGGGCTCGTCATCACCGAGCTGTTCATCGGCTTCTCGCACTACGTCCTCGGCCTGGACGGCGCCGTGTTCTACAACATCGCGCTGGTGATCGGCACCGGCGTGGCGACGCTGTTCCGCTTCTGGTCGTACAAGAAGTGGGTGTTCCTGCCGGCGAGCGCGCCGGGCGTCGACCCCGCGTCCGGCCTGCCCGAGGCCCCCGCCGCCCCCGAGGGGCCGGGCATCCACCGCGCCCCCAGCCGCACCGGCCCCGCCCCCCGCCTGGGCCACCCCCTCGACGCCCACACCGAGGACTACGCCGAGATCTGACCCGCCCGGCGCCCGGGGCCCGGGGCCCCGTGACGCGTCACGCGGTCACGCGGGGCCCATGACCACCCGTTCGGTGGCGAGCCGGGCTTCGGCGGGTTCGCGGAGGAAGACGCCGAAGACGGCCGGCCGGGACTGGATGAGCTCCAGGCGGCCGCCGTCCACGACCGCCAGGGAGCGGGCCAGGTAGAGGCCGAGGCCGGTGCCGTGCGCGCCGCTCACGCTGCGGTCGAAGATGCGGGGTTCGAGTTCGGGCGGGATTCCGGTGCCCTCGTCGCCGATCTCCACGACGACCGAACCGGCGCCCGGTTTGGTGTGGATGGTCACGGTTCCAGAGCCGTGGGTCAGCGAGTTCTCCAGCAGCGTCGCGACGATCTGCGAGAGGCCCTCGGGGTTGGTGAGGCCGACCAGGCCCTGCTCGCCGATGATCCGGACGTCCCGGCCCGTCTTGCGGAAGCTCGGGCGCCACTCCTTCACCTGCTGGGCGATGATCTCGTCGATCGGGGACGGGACGGCGCCGCCGGTCGGGTCGTGCCGGGCGCGGGCGAGCAGCTGCTCGACGACGGCGACGAGCCGTTCGGCCTGCGCGACGGCGGCCTCGCCCTCCTCCCGGACGACGTCGGGGTAGTCGGCGGCCTCGATCATCTCCTCCAGCCGCATGGACAGCGCGGTCAGCGGGGTGCGGAGCTGGTGGCTGGCGTCGGTGGCGAACTGGCGGCCGGCGACGACGAGGTCGGTGATGCGGACGGCACTGCGGTCCAGCACCTCGGCGACCTGGTCGATCTCCGGGATGCCGTAGCGGCGGGGGCGCGGGCGGGCGTTGCCGCTGCCGAGCCGGTCGGCGGTCTCGGCGAGCTCGCGCAGCGGCAGCATGAACCGGCGGGCCTGCACCATCGCCAGGCCGACGGTGACGGCGACGCCGAGCAGCGCCAGGCCCGCGATCAGCAGGATCAGCCGCAGCGCGGCGTCGCGGACCTCCGACGCCGGCCGCGACACGCGGACGCGGACCGCGCCGTGCGTCGCGGTCGCGCTGAGGGCGCGGCCGTGCTTGGGCGGCCCCGCGGTGAGGACATGGCCGTCCGGCAGCGTGACCGAGATGTGCCGGCCGGGGTACTCGCGGGCGATGATCGCCGCGGTGACGGGCTGCGGCTTCTCCAGGCTGTACCCGACGCTGCCGGCGATGGAGGACGCCTCCCGGTCGAGCGACCGGCCGGCCTCCTCGTAGACGAGCTTGTGGGCGGCGTAGGCGAGGGGTATGCCGAGCAGAAGGATCGCGACCACCGCCACCGCGAGCGTCGACAGGAGGAGTCGGCGCCTCATCAGGGCTCCTTCGAGGGTGGGGCCGCGAGCGCACGGCACGGGGGCCGGGGGCCTCTCGGGAAGGCCCCCGGTCGTCCCGCGCGGCCGCGGCGGCCGGTGCTAGTCGCCGCGCTCGAACCGGAAGCCGACGCCCCGCACCGTGGTGATGTAGCGGGGACTGCCGGCGTCGTCGCCGAGCTTGCGGCGCAGCCAGGAAATGTGCATGTCGAGGGTCTTCGTGGAACCCCACCAGTTGGTGTCCCACACCTCGCGCATGATCTGTTCGCGGGTCACGACCTTGCCCGCGTCCCGGACGAGGACGCGCAGCAGGTCGAACTCCTTGGTGGTCAGCTGGAGCTCCTGCTCGCCCATCCAGGCGCGGCGCGACTCGGCGTCGATCCGCACCCCCTGGACGATCGGGGTCTCGGTGCTGCCCCGGCGCAGCAGCGCCCGCACCCGGGCGAGCAGCTCGGCCAGCCGGAACGGCTTGGTCACGTAGTCGTCGGCGCCCGCGTCGAGCCCGACGACGGTATCGACCTCGTCGGCCCGGGCGGTCAGGATGAGGATGGGCACACCGTGCCCCTCGGCCCGTACCCTGCGGGCCACCTCAAGGCCGTCCAGTTCGGGAAGGCCGAGATCCAGGACGATCAGGTCCACACCGCCGCCGAGCGCCCGCTCCAGCGCCTGCGGGCCGTCCGGGCTTACTTCGACGGTGTACCCCTCGCGACGCAGCGCGCGGGCGAGAGGCTCGGAGATGGACGTGTCGTCCTCGGCGAGCAGTACTGAGGTCATGAACCGATCGTATGACCATTCTTGACCATTACCGGGCTGCCGCCGCGCTCTTGACCTGCGGTTTGCAACTCGTAGTACATTCGCGAACGCGGCATATCCGGCAATACCCGGGTCTACGCCGCATTACACGTGTCCGCGGGTCAGCGAAAAACCCCGATCGAGGCCGCCGGGAGCTCGATCGAGGGTGTTCCGGAATCGCCGTCGCCGTCCGCATCGAGGCGAACTGCCGGATCCGACGCGAGCAGCAGCCGGGCGCGGCCGCCGGGCGGCGCCGCCGGGAGGACGACCGGGACGTCCCCGAGGTTCGCCGCGACGCAGATCCCGCCGCGCCACATCATCAGCCAGCGCGCCGCGTTCTCGTCCACCTCGACCGTCACCGCGGTCAGCCGGGGATCGTTCAGTTCGGGCCTGGACCGGCGCAGCGAGATCAGGGCGCGATGCCATTCCAGCAGGTCAGCGTGGATCGGGTCGTCCGGTTCGGCCCAGTCGAGGACGGAGCGGCGGAAGGTGTCCACAGCCTGTGGATCGGGAACCCCGCCCGTCCATCCGTGCCGCGCGAACTCCCGGCGGCGCCCCTCGCCGACGGCCCGGGCCAGGTCGGGGTCCTGGTGGTCGGTGAAGTAGCACCACGGCGTGGACGCGCCCCATTCCTCGCCCATGAACAGCATCGGCGTGAACGGCGCGAGCAGGAGCAGCGCCGCGCCCACTTTGAGCAGCGCTGGGGACGGCAAGAGGGTGCCGATGCGGTCGCCCGATGCGCGGTTGCCGACTTGGTCGTGATTCTGCAGAAAGCCGAGGAAACGGTGTGCGGGTGTTTCCCCGACGTTCACCGGACGCCCGTGGCGCCTCCCCCGGTAGGCGGACATGGTCCCGTCGTGCACGAAGACTCTGGTAATGGCCTTCTTCAGCGTTTCCAGGGACCCGAAGTCGCAGTAGTACCCCTGCCGTTCACCGGTGAGCGCCGCATGCAGAGCGTGATGGAAGTCGTCGCTCCACTGCGCGTCCAGGCCGTACCCACCGGCTTCCCTGGACGTCACCAGGCGCGGATCGTTCAGGTCGGATTCGGCGATGAGAAACAGCTCGCGCCCAAGGTGGGCGGACTCCGCGGCCACCGCGCGCGCCATTTCCTCCAGGATGTGCGTGGCGCTGTGGTCGGTGATGGCGTGGACGGCGTCGATCCGCAGCCCGTCGACGTGGTAGTCGCGCAGCCACATCAGCGCGTTCTGCACGACGAACGCGCGAACCTCGTCCGAGCCCTCCTGGTCGAAGTTCACCGCATCGCCCCAAGGCGTGGCGTGGGCGCTGGTGAAGTACGGGCCGAAGTCGGATAGGTGGTTCCCGTCCGGGCCGAGGTGGTTGTAGACGACGTCCAGAATGACGGCTAGGCCGCGCGCATGGGCGGCGTCCACGAATCGTTTCAACCCGTCCGGGCCGCCGTACGGCTCATGCGGTGCCCAAAGGTGGACACCGTCGTACCCCCATCCGTGGCGGCCCGGAAAGGACGCGACGGGCAGCAACTCCACCGCGTCTATCCCGAGCGCCACCAGATGGTCGAGACGTTCGGCGGCGGCGTCGAACGTCCCTTCCGGCGTGAACGTCCCCACATGCATCTCGTAGAGGACGCTTCCAGGGAGCGGACGGCCATGCCAGTGCTGATCCGTCCAGGCGAACCGTCCGTGGTCGTAGACACGGCTCTGCCCGTGCACGCCATCGGGCTGCCACGGCGAGCGCGGGTCGGGCAGGGCCTCGGCGGCGCCGTCCAGGACGAACCCGTAGTCCGTCCCGTGACCCGCGTCGCGAACCCTCGTCTCCCACCAGCCGGACGGCTGCGCCTCCATCGGGTGCCTCGCGCCGCCGGCCACGACCTCGACGCGTCCGGCGGCCGGCGCCCACACCGCGAACCGGTTGCTCAACGATCGATCTCCCTGGGGACGAGCAGCGCGACGGGAAGGTGCTCGAAGACGCGGGCAGCGTCCAGGATCGGGCCCATGTGCGTGCAGCCGGTCAGGACGTCCCGCCAGCCCTGGTGGCGGACGTCGACCCGCGTGCCGTCCCAGCCGCCGCGCCGTTCCAGGCCTACGGGCAGCCGGGTCGCGAGCGCGACCGCGTCGCCCCGCGCGAACCCGACCAGATGCTCGGCCGCGGGCCCGCGCGCCGCGACCGGCTCGTGCCGCGACCCCGGCCCGAACCACTCCGGGTGCGCCCGGCGCAGCCGCAGCGTCCGCGAGGTGACCAGCAGCTTCTCGTCGTCGACCTCCTTCGGCCGGCGGCCGGTGTCGAGCCGGACGAGGTGCTCGCGGCGCCGCCCGTAGTCGACCGGACGCCGGTTGTCGGGGTCGACCAGCGCCAGGCCGGTCAGCTCGCACCCCTGGTAGACGTCCGGGACGCCGGGCATCGCCAGCTGGACGAGCTTCTGCCCCAGCGTGTTCACCCGCGCGTAGGGAGCGAGCCTGCCGACGAACGACGTCATGTCGGTGATGAGGTCGGCATCGGACAGAACGCCCCGCGCGTACGCGAGGACGGCCTCCTCGTAGCCCGTGTCCTGCTCGACCCAGGACGTGCGGGTCTTGGCCTCGCGCATCGCCTTGGTGAGGAATTCGTCCAGGCGGCCCTGGGTGATCGGCCAGGCGCCGACGAGCGTCTGCCAGAGCAGGTATTCGAGGTCGGGCTCCAGCGGCGATGGGGCAGAACCCCAGGTGCGCCACCGCTCCACCGCTTCCGCCCACTCGCCGGGCATCTCCGCCAGGACCGACAGCCAGGCCCGTACGTCCTCTTCACGCTTGGTGTCGTGTGTGGAGAGCGTCGTCATCGTCAGCGGCCAGTCGCGGGCGAGACGTATGCAGTACGTGTGGAAGTCCTCTGGGCTGACGGCGAACCGCCCTGGGGCGCCGCCCACTTCGTTCAGCGCGGCCATGCGGTTCCACCGGTAGAACGCCGTGTCCTCCACTCCCTTGGCGGCGAGTGGTGCGGACGTCTGCTGGAACCGCACGATGAACTCGGCGTCGGTGCGCTCTCCACGTCCCAGGGCGAGGTCTACGACGGTCTCCAGGTCTCCGTGGTGTTCCTCTGGCAGATGGGTGCGGGCGCGGTCGGCGGCCTCGTTCAGGACGTCCACGGCCTGCTGCGGTGCGTCCTCCCCCGGCACGACGTACGCGCGATACACGGGCATGGCGACGAGCAACTCCACCAGTGCCTTCTCCAGGCCGGGACGACGTTCGCCCACGACCCGGCTCAGGACGCGCAGAAGCCGGTCCGTCTCGGGCTTCAACCCGTGCGTGGCGGCGTGCAGGCGCGCGTCGTGCTCGACCACCTCGAACTCGGCCGGATTGCCCGTGAGCGCCACGTAGTAGCCGGTGAGCGGCTTCTCCCCCGCCGGGTCGACGAACAGCCCGCCGACCATGCCGAGCGCGTCGTAGCCGGTGGTGCCCGCGCACGGCCAGTCCGGCGGCAGCCGCTCCTCCCCCTCGGTGATCTTCTCGACGAGCACCCAGCCGTCCGGGACGGCCTCCGCCAGCCGGCGCAGGTAGCCGCGCGGGTCGGCGAGCCCGTCCGGGTGGTCGATGCGCAGGCCGTCCACGAGGCCCTGCCCGACCAGGTTCAGCAGCAGCCCGTGCGTGCGCCGGAAGACCTCCGGGTCCTCCTGGCGCAGCCCGATCAGCCCGGAGATGTCGAAGAACCGGCGGTAGTTGGGCTCGCCCTCGCCGGGCGGCACGAGCCGGCCGCCGCCCGCGTCCCAGTCGATGTCGAACCATGTCGCGAACGCCGAGGCAGGCCCGTCCTCCAGTACCTCGGCGAGCGGCAGGTTCAGGTCGTGCGGCTCGGGAATCGCCATGTGGTTCGGGACGACGTCGACCAGCACCTTCAGCCCGTGCGCGTGGAAGCGGGTCGCCATGGCGCCGAACGCCTCCGGCCCGCCCAGTTCCTCCGAGAGCCGGGAGTGGTCGACGACGTCGTAGCCGTGCGCGGAGCCGGGCGCCGCCTGCAGGACCGGCGACAGGTAGACGTGCGACACGCCGAGGGACGCCAGGTAGGGGGCCAGCGCGGCGGCGTCGGCGAACCCGAAGTGCCCCTCGGGCGTCCCGCGCAGTTGGAGGCGGTAGGTGCCGGACGGCAAGGCGGCGGCGGGGTCCTCGGCGGGGATCTCGGTCCAGTGGGTCTCGGTGCTGTGGTCCTCGGACACGGCTTCCTTCGGGGGGTCGGCGGGCGGCGGTTCCTCGGCGGCGGGTTCGGCGGGCATGGGATGGGCGTCCTCAGACGCGGCGCAGGACCTGGATCGAGCGGGCACCGACCGGGACGTTCTCGCGGGCCTTCACGATGGGCGACTCCTCTTCGGCGAGCAGCGGGTCGGCGGTGTCGAGCATCTTGATCCACATCTGCCCGTAGACGGCGGGCGGCAGCGTGAACGCCAGATCCCCGTCGTGCGCGTTGAACAGCAGCAGGAACGAGTCGTCCCTGACCTGCCGCCCGCGCGGGTCGGGCTCGCTGATGGCGTCGCCGTTCAGGAACACGTTCAGCGACTTGTTGAAGCCCGCCGACCAGTCCTTGTCGGCCATCTCCTGCCCGTCCGGGGTGAACCAGACCAGGTCGGGCAGGACCTCCGACTCCGCCGCCGCGTCCGCCTTGCGCCGCGCGGCCTTGCGGGCGCGCTTGGACCGCTGGTCGCCGAGGAAGAACCGCCGCCGCCGGAAGACGGGGTGCTCGGTGCGCAGCCGCGACACCCGCCGGACGAAGTCGAGCAGCGGCCCCCGCTCGTCGAAGAAGGTGTCGTCGCGCAGGCCCGTCCAGTCGACCCAGGAGAGTTTTCCGTCCTGGCAGTAGGCGTTGTTGTTCCCGCCTTGGGTGCGGCCTATCTCGTCGCCGTGCAGCAGCATGGGGACGCCCTGCGACAGGAACAGCGCGGTCAGGAAGTTGCGTTTCTGCCGTTCGCGGAGCGCGACGATGTCCAGGTCGTCCGTGGGGCCTTCGACACCGCAGTTCCACGACCGGTCGTCGTCGGTGCCGTCCCGGTTGTTCTCCCCGTTCGCCTCGTTGTGCTTGCCGTCGTAGGAGACGAGGTCGTGCAGCGTGAAACCGTCGTGGCAGGTCACGAAGTTGATCGAGGCGATCGGGCGGCGGCCGTCGTCGGCGTACAGGTCGGACGAGCCCGTCAGCCGGGACGCGAAGTCCGGCATCGAGCCGGGCTGCCCGCGCCAGTAGTCGCGCATCGCGTCGCGGTACTGGCCGTTCCACTCCGTCCACAGCGGCGGGAAGTTGCCGACCTGGTAGCCGCCCTCGCCGACGTCCCACGGCTCGGCGATCAGCTTCACCTGCGAGACGACCGGGTCCTGCTGGACGAGGTCGAAGAACGCCGACAGCCGGTCCACCGCGTGCAGCTCGCGGGCCAGCGTCGCGGCGAGGTCGAAGCGGAACCCGTCCACGTGCATCTCGGTCACCCAGTACCGCAGCGAGTCCATGATCAGCTGCAGCACGTGCGGGCTGCGCATCAGCAGGCTGTTCCCGGTGCCCGTCGTGTCCATGTAGTAGCGCGGGTCGTCGTCGGCGAGCCGGTAGTACGAGGCGTTGTCGATGCCCCGGAACGACAGCGTCGGCCCGAGGTGGCTGCCCTCGGCGGTGTGGTTGTAGACGACGTCCAGGATCACCTCCATGCCCGCCTCGTGCAGGGCCTTCACCATCGCCTTGAACTCCAGCACCTGCTCGCCGCGCTGCCCCGACGAGGAGTACTCGCCATGCGGCGCGAAGAAGCCGATCGTGTTGTAGCCCCAGTAGTTGCGCAGGCCGCGCGCCGTCAGCGCGTCGTCGTGGACGAACTGGTGGACGGGCATCAGCTCCACCGCCGTCACCCCGATCGAGCGCAGATGATCGGTGATCACCGGGTGGGACAGCCCCGCGTAGGTGCCGCGCAGCGCCGGCGGGATCTCCGGATGCCGGGCCGTGAGCCCCTTCACGTGCGCCTCGTAGATCACCGTCTCGTGGTAGGGGATCCGCGGCGGGCGGTCGTCCCCCCAGTCGAAGTACGGACTGACCACCACCGACCGCATCGTGTGGCCCGCCGAGTCGGCGTCGTTGCGCGAGCACGGGTCGCCGAAGTCGTAGCCGAAGCACGACTCGTCCCAGTCGACCTCGCCCTCGACGGCCTGCGCGTACGGATCGAGGAGCAGCTTCGCCGGGTTGCAGCGCAGCCCGCGCCGCGGGTCGTACGGCCCGTGCACCCGGTAGCCGTACCGCCGGCCGGGCATCACGCCCGGCAGGTAGCCGTGCCAGACGAACGCGTCCACCTCCGGGAGCGTCAGCCGCGTCTCCTCGCCGTCGCCCGCCGGGCCGTCGAACAGGCACAGCTCCACCCGCTCGGCCGCCTCGGAGAAGACGGCGAAGTTCGTCCCCGCGCCGTCGAACCGGGCCCCGAGGGGGTAGGCGTCGCCCGGCCAAACCTGTGCCACGTGTCCCGCCCTCCGTCCGGCCGTCACGGCGATCGCGCGCCGCGGGACCGGCTGCGGATCGGCTGCCGGGGATCGGCTGCCAGGGCCCGGCGGCGTACGCCGGAAGCCCTTCCCCGTGAGGGGTGGATCACACCGATCCGGACCCCACTGGCGAGAACGGACATGGTTGGGCTACCTTAGGCATGCCTAACCTCATTAAGGGCAACCTAAGCCCGGAGGTCGGGTGCGCCGAGCCAGCTCCAGCCGCACGGAAGGTCTCCCACCGGCATGTACGTCTGCGTCTGCAACGCCATCACGGAAGATGACGTTCACGGCTGCATGGCGAGCGGTTGCGCGACCGCCAAGGCCGTCAAGGCCGCATGCGGCTTCAAGCCCGGCTGCGGCATGTGCACCAAGCGCATCTACACCATGGTCAGCCAGTACCGGACGGCCGGCGAACTGGCCGACGCCCTGACCGGCGGCCCCCGGGCCCTGATGCCCGCCCCGTCCCCCGAGCCGGCCGCGCCTGCGGTGCCGGTCGCGCCGGTCGCCGCCGACCTCACCGCCGACCTCACCGCCGAAGGAGCCGCGCCCCGGACCGCCGCCTGAGACGTCCCCGGCCCCGCACGGCCCGCCCCGATGGCGGACACGCGCCGTGCGGGGGTTTGTGCTGTCCTGAACTCGGGCGGCATGGAAGCATGGGGGCATGGAAGGCGACAAGGACATCATCGCGCTGCTGAACGACCAGCTCACGGCGGAGCTCACGGCCATCAACCAGTACTTCCTGCACTCCAAGATGCAGGAGAACTGGGGATTCCTGCGGATGGCCAAGCACACCCGCGACGAGTCGTTCGACGAGATGCGGCACGCGGAGCGGCTCACCAACCGGATCCTGTTCCTGGAGGGGCTGCCGAACTACCAGAAGATCGGCACGCTGCGGATCGGGCAGAACATCGTCGAGCAGCTCAAGGCCGACCTGGAGATCGAGATGGAGGCCGTGGCCCGGCTGCGTCCCGGCATCGAGCTGATGCGCTCGCGCGGCGACGTCACGTCCGCGCGCCTCTTCGAGGAGATCCTCGCCGACGAGGAGGAGCACATCGACTACCTGGAGACCGAGCTGAGCCTCGTCACGGCGCTCGGGGAGCAGAACTACCTGCAGCGGCTCACCGACTCCCCCGCCGAGAGCGGCCCCAGCGCCTACTGAGCGGCTAGTGGGCGGCTACTGGGCGACTACGGCGCGTCCGGCTCCGGCACGTCCGGCTCCGGTGCCGGGCCGGTCCTGCGGCGCAGCACGTACGGCTGGACGATGCCGAGGCCGCGGACCGGGCGCCGCACGATCCGCGTCACCTGGTAGGCCGGGTCGTGCTCCAGCCGCGCGGCCAGCTCGCTGTCGATCACGACGGCACCGGGCCGGGCCAGCGAGGTGAGCCGGGCGGCGAGGTTGACCGTCGTCCCGAACACGTCCCCCATCAGCGGCAGGACGGGGCCGTGGGCGACGCCGACCCGCACGTCCGGGACCTCGGTCTCGTCCTGGATCGCCGCCGCCACCGTCAGCGCTATCTCCGCGCCGACCTCCGGCGTCTCCGCGCTGAACAGCACCTCGTCGCCGAGCGTCTTCACCAGCCGGCCGCCGCAGGAGGCGACGATGTCGGCGGCGGTCTCCTCGAACCACTCCACCACCCGGGCCAGCTCGATCTCCTCCAGCTCCCGGCTGACCTGCGTGAACGACACCATGTCGGCGAAGCCGACGGTGGTCATCGGGCGGCCCGCCGGGTCGCCGTTGTCCCGGGTCGCGGCCGCGGCGAGCGCGCGCGTCCCGGCCGCGGCGAGCTGGCGCCGCCAGGCGTGCACGACCAGCGGCTCGAACTCGCCGATGTGCTTCTCCGCGATGTCCACGACCGTGTCGACCGCCTCGGCGGACGGGGTGTCGTGCGGGTCCGGGGTGAGCATGCTGCGCAGCAGGCTGACCTGCCACTCCGCGAGCCGCGTCATCGTCTGCCCGTAGGCGCGGACGAGGCGTATCACGCCGTCCTCGTCCAGGATCCCGTCGTCGACCAGCTTGCGGAGCCGGTCCAGCGCCGAGACGTCGCCCTCGGTGTAGGCGACCGTGTCGTCCGGCATGGACGGGTAGCCGAACGCCCGCCAGATCCGGCCGGCGAAGTCCCGGGACACCCCGGCCCGCCGGACGGCCTGCACGCGGTTGTACCGCAGCTCGCCGCCGAGCAGGAGTTCCTCGATCTCCTTCGGATCGGGCAATCCGGCCGCCATTCTCCGCCCCTCAGTCCGCCGGCGCCCAGGGCCGGGGCGGCGGCGTCATGACTCGATACAAGGACATATCGTCGCAGATCAGCAATCGAATCAACGTCCGGACCGGGAATCCTCGTTCCCCGTTCACCGGACGTGCACCACGTCTCCGGCGCTGACCGCGCTCTCCCCGGACGGTCCCGCGACCACCAGGCGGCCCGTCCCGTCGATGTCCCGCGCCGTCCCGGTCAGCCGCTGGTCGCCGGGCATCTCCACCCTCACCTCGCGCCCGAGCGTCGTGCACAGGTCCCGGTAGGCGGTACGCAGCCCGCTGGTCTCCGGATCACCCTCCAGCGCCGTCCACTCCAGGTACCAGGTCGCGAACTCGCGCAGGATCGCGCGCAGCAGCGGCGCCCGGTCGCTCAGCGGCGCGCCCTCGATCGCCAGGGACGTCGCCGCCGGCACCGGCAGCTCGTCCTCCCGCAGCCCCACGTTCAGCCCGACGCCGACCACGATGCCGTCCTCGACCTTCTCGACGAGGATCCCGGCGAGCTTCCGGTCGCCGACGAGCACGTCGTTCGGCCATTTGAGCCGCGCGTCGACGGCCACGTCCTCCTTGTCGCCGAGGAACCGGTCCCCCGTCTGCGACCAGGCGGTCATCCTCCGGACCGCCGTGGCGACGGCGACGCCCGTCAGCAGCGACGCCCACCCGAGCCGCTGCACCGGCACCGCGGGCCGCAGCAGCATCGAGAAGGCGAGCCCGGAGCGCGGCGGGGCCGTCCACGTCCGGCCCTGCCGGCCCCGGCCCGCCGTCTGCAGCTCGGTGACCAGCACGGTCCCCTCGGGCGCGCCCTCCTTCGCGCGCGCCGCGAGGTCGGCGTTGGTGGAGCCGGTCTCGTCCACGACCCGGACGTCCCGCCACAGCCCGCCGTCGCGGACGAGCGCCCGCCGCAGCGCCCCCTCGTGCAGCGGCGGCCGGCCGAGATCTCCATAAGCTGAGTCCACCCCTCCATCCAACCCCACCGCGACGCTGATCTTGGGGCCGCCCGTCCAGGAAGGCGCCCGCCGGTCGTTAAGGTGCGCTTTATGGATGGTGTGACGCTGCGGCGCGACGGGAACGTCGCGGAGATCGTGCTGGACCGGCCCGAGGCCCTCAACGCCCTGTCGACGGCGATGGCCAGGCGCCTCGCCGCCGTCTGCGCGGAGGTCGCGGCGGACGCCGCCGTCCGCGCGGTGGTGCTGAGCGCGGCCGGCGAGAAGGCGTTCTGCGTCGGCGCGGACCTCAAGGAGCGCAACGCGATGACCGACGAGGAGATCCTCGCGCAGCGCCCGGTCTTCCGCGCCGCGTTCGGCGGCGTGCTGAACCTCCCGCAGCCGGTGGTCGCGGCCGTGCACGGCTACGCGCTGGGCGGCGGCTGCGAGTTCGCCCTGTCCACGGACCTGATCGTCGCGGACGAGACCGCCGTGTTCGGCCTGCCCGAGGTGAGCGTCGGCCTGGTCCCGGGCGGCGGCGGCACCCAGCTCGCGCTCCGCCGGCTCGGCCCCGGCAAGGCCGCCGACCTGGTCTTCACCGGCCGCCGCCTGAGCGTCGACGAGGCCCTCGCCTACGGCCTGGCCGACCGCCGGGTCCCGGCCGGAACGGCCCGCGCGGAGGCCCTGGCCCTCGCCGCCGTGATCGCGCAGAACTCCCCGGTCGCCGTCCGCGCCGCCAAACGCGCCCTCCGCCAGGGCGCCGGCGTCAGCCTCGACGCGGGCCTCGACCTGGAGGAGAACGCCTGGCGCACCGCCGCCTTCTCGTCCGACCGCCGCGAAGGCATCGCCGCTTTCAACGAGAAGCGCAAGCCCACCTGGCCCTCCTGAACGACGAGTCAGGCGTTGCCGAGGTCGTCGGAGCGGCCTGCGTCCAGGCGGGGCCACTGGGCGGTGGGGCGGCCGCCGGTGCGGAAGAAGCCGGCGTTGACCGAGCCGGCGCGGGGCCAGCCGGCGGGTGAGTCCTCCCAGTCCTCCTGGCGGCCGTAGACGGTCATGTCCATGAGGGAGTAGGCGATGTCCATCGCTTCCACGCCGCGGCCGTTGGTCCAGTAGGTCTCGTAGACGCGGTCGCCTTCGCGCAGGTAGCAGACCAGGTGGAACATGCCGACGCGGCGTCCGGTGAGGAGCGTTTCGACGGAGTCCTGGGCGGAGTACCAGGGCATCGTCCAGCCCATGAAGTCCCGGTAGCGGACGCTCTCCTCGTACGGGCCCTGGCAGAACGTCGCGTAGGTGATGCCGGCGGCGTGCAGGTTGGACAGTTCGCGGACCTGCCCGTTGTAGTACGTGCAGCCCTCGCACTGCTCGGCGGCGGGGCGGCCGGGGTACCACATCATGTAGTAGGCGATCAGCTGGCGGCGGCCCTCGAACGTGTCGAGGAGGGTCACGGGGCCGTCCGGGCCGATCAGCGGGGTGGTGGCGTCCACCTCGACCATCGGCAGCCGGCGGCGGGCCGCGGCGATGGCGTCGCCCTCGCGGGTGTGCGCCTTCTCGCGGACGCGCAGCGCGTCCAGTTCGGCCTGGAAGTCGGCCCGGTCGACCACGTCGGGCATGGGCGTCGTGTGGGTGTTCATGGAGCTTGCCTCCCTCTTCGTGGACTTTCACCCCACCGACGAAGGGCAGTCGCCCGGGATCGACATCGCCGGGCAAATTCTTAGAGCTCGTGAAGGCGCTGCGCCAGGTAGCGGCGTTCGGGTTCGGTGGGCGCCAGGTCGAGGGCCTCCTTGTAGGCGGCCCCGGCTTCGGTGGTGCGGCCTGCGCGGCGGAGGAGGTCGGCGCGGGTGGCGGGTAGCAGGTGGTATCCGGCCAGGCGCCCGGACGCCGCAAGGTCGTCGACCAGGGCCAGGCCGACCGGGATGCCGTCCGTCATCGCCACCGCTACGGCGCGGTTCAGCTCCACGACCGGGGACGGCGTCAGGCGGGCCAGTTCGGCGTACAGGGCCTTGATCTGCGGCCAGTCCGTGCTCGCCGCGTCGGGCGCGGTGGCGTGGCAGGCGGCGATGGCCGCCTGCACCTGGTACGGCCCGGCCTTCCGCGAGGCCAGGGCCCGGTCGAGCGCCGCCACTCCCTCGGCGATCAGCGTCCGGTTCCAGCGGGAGCGGTCCTGGTTCTCCAGGGTCACCAGGACGCCGTCCTCGGTGCGCGTGGCGCGCCTGGCCTCGTGGAGCAGCATGAGGGCGAGCAGGCCGCGGGGCTCGGGTTCGGCCGGCATCAGCCGGACGAGGGTCCGCGCCAGCCGGATCGCCTCGGTCGCCAGGTCCCGCCACGCGTCCTGCTCGTCGTAGCCCTGGTTGAAGATCAGGTAGAGGACGGCCAGGACCGCGGCGAGGCGTTCCGGGAGGAGTTCCGCGGGCGGGACCCGGTACGGGATGCCCGCCTCCTGGATCTTGCGTTTGGCCCGGGTCAGGCGCTGGGCCATGGCCGGCTCGGTGGTCAGGAACGCGCGGGCGATCTCGGTGGTGCGCAGGCCGGTCAGGGTGCGCAGGGTCAGCGCCACGCGGGCCGGGAACGGGAGCGCCGGGTGGCAGCAGGTGAAGATCAGCCGTAGCCGCTCGTCCGGGATGTCCTGCTCGGACGGCTCGTCCGGGTCGCGGGCCAGTACGGCGAGCTGGCGCAGCTTGGCCGTGCCCGTGGCGTCGCGGCGCAGCCGGTCGATCGCGCGGTTGCGGGCGGCGGTCGTGAGCCAGGCCCCGGGACGGTGCGGGACGCCGTCGCGCGGCCAGTTCGCCAGCGCGGTGGCGAAGGCGTCCTGCGCGCAGTCCTCGGCCAGGTCCCAGTCGCCGGTCAGGCCGATCAGGGTCGCGACCACCTGGCCCCATTCGTCCCGGTACGCGACGTCGACCGCCGTCCTGACCTCCTGTGGCGCGGTCATTCCCAGACGGGGCGGACCTCGATGCCGCCCCAGCGCGCGTAGGGATGGCCGGCCGCGATCTGGATCGCCTCGTCCAGGTCCGCGCATTCGACGATCACGACGCCGCCGACGACGTCCTTCGTCTCGGCGTACGGGCCGTCCGACACCAGGGTCTCGCCCTCGCGGACCCGGACCGTGGTCGCGTCCACCACCGGACGCAGCCGTGCGCCGAAACGCATGGCGCCGCGCCGCTCCAGGTCGGCCGCCCAGGCCCGGTGCACCGGGTCCGCCGCGATCTCCTCGTTGGACGGTGACACCGTCTCGTCGTCGCAGATCAGTAGCGCATACTTCATGCGCCCGATTCTGCCCCCGGGCCGGGCGCTCAGTACCAGCGCTGGCCGTCGCTGCCGGTGGCCTCCCACTGGATCACCGGCGCGCCGTTCGCCGTGCTGCTGCTGCCGACCGCCAGGTACTTGCCCGTGCTCACATTCCGGATGAGGCCCGTGGACGGGTCGATGATCCAGCGCTGGGAGTCGGAGTCGAGCTCTTCCCACTGGACGACGGGGATGCCGTTGTCGGGGTTCCCACTGCCGATCGCCAGGCATTTCCCGCTGGCCACGTTGACGATTTTCCGGTCGGCATTGAGGTACCACAACTGACCGTTGCTGCCGGTGTACTCCCACTGAATCGCGGGGGCGCCGTTCGCGGTGCTGCTGTTGCCGATCGCCAGGTACTTGTCGCTGTTCCAGTTGCGGATGCGGTAGTGGCCGGGCGACGGATTGGCGGCCGCCAGGGCGGCGGAGACCGTCGAAGGGGTCGCAATGCGCCGGGCCATTCGTCCCCCAATGGTTCGCCGTAAACCCATCACCTTGGGTGACGGTCGCACGGGAGAACGGCGCCTGTCAAGATCTTGGAGACAGAATCAAGATGACCGGCGAGAGGCCGGCGAGGGGAACGGCGGCTGCTTGACTTTCCGTTCCGGGCGGTGTTCTGATCATGCTGGTTTCGTCCGCGCGGATCGGCGATTGGAGCCTTCGTGACACTGAGCCGCCGTCATATGCTCAAGGCCGGAATAGCGGGCGGCGCGGCCGTGCTCGGAGAGTTCGCCACGGCCGGGCCGGCGTGGGCCGCCTATCCGCGCACCCTGGAACTCAACCCGTATCCGGGTGGCGAGGACAGTGCGGTCCTCGCGTTGCGCCGTGCGCTGGACGACGCCGCGAACGGCATCTGCGGGCTGGCCGGGCGCGACGCCGAGGGCCGGATCATCGTCCGCGCCAAGCCGGGGCACCGGCACACGCTGCGGGCGAACCTGGTCGTCCCGGGGAACACCTGGCTCGACGCCACGGACGCCCGCTTCATCGCGAACTTCGTCTCCTCGGGAACGTCCCACACCATGGTGCTCAACCACGTTCCGAGCGCCACGACGGGCGGCTACGCGGCGCCGGGGAACATCAAGATCACGGGCGGCTCGTGGGATCCGACCTGGTACTACCTGCAGGGTGTGACCGGCGGCGACTTCGACACCGCCGCGCCCGCGCCGGCGATGAACGTCATCACGATGGAGCACACGTCCAATGTCGAACTGGACGGCGTCACCATCTACAACGTGAAGTGGTGGCACGCGATCGAACTGAACGCCGTGCGCACCGCGACCGTGAAGAACTGCAACCTGTACGGGTGGGTCGCGGCTCCCGACGTGGGCCTCTGGCACGGAGAGGCGGTCCAACTCGATCTGGCCGGCAGCGGCAACACATGGGCGGGCGCCAAGGACAACACCCCCTGCACGGACATCCACATCACGGGCAACAAATGCGCTCCGTCGGGTTCCAAACCGGGCTGGGGGGCGCTGATCGGTTCGCACACCGCCGTTCCCAATGTGCGCCATTCCGACGTCCTGATCGAGACCAACACGGTGACCGGCTCGCGGTGGGACGCGATCACTCCGTTCAACACGGAGCATCTCACCATTCGCAACAATACGATCACCGACTGCCATGGCGGTATTTACGTGCGCGGCGCGAACTCCGGCGTGAATCCGCTCACCACCGTGGAGATCACCGGCAACTCGGTCGGGCCTCTCAACGGAACCGGAAGGTGGGGTGTCGGCGTCACCGCCTATACGCAGGACGCGCCCATCGGCGACATCCTGGTATCGGGGAACACCGCCCCCTCCTTCAACTACATCAATCCCCAGTGGCTGACCTTCCGGCAGCCTCCGCAGACCTGAGGCCGCCGGCCGGCCGCCGGCCGGTCGCCGGCCGGTCGCCGGTCAGCCGGTGTTCTGGAGGCCGGCGGCCACGCCGTTCACGGAGAGCAGGAGCAGGTCTTCCAGGTGGGTCCGCTCCGCTTCGTTCTCCACGCCCGCGCGGAGGGCCTTCAGGGCCCGTAGTTGCAGGTGGGACAGGGCGTCCACATACGGGTTGCGGAGTTCGACCGCGCGGGAGAGGACGCGGCGGTTCTCCAGGAGCCGGTCGTGGCCCGTCACCGCCAGGACGAGGCGGCGGGTGCGGTCGTACTCGGCCAGGACGGCCTCGGAGAGCTCCGGGCGCTCGCCCAGCGCCAGGTACCGCTCGGCGATCGCGCGGTCGGACTTGGCGAGGCTCATCTCCGCGTTGTCGAGCAGGGTGTTGAACAGCGGCCACGCCTCGTACGCCTCGCGCAGCTCGGTCAGCTCGCGGCCGTCGGCGGAGACGGCGGCGAGGCCGCTGCCGAGGCCGTACCAGCCGGGGAGGTTGACGCGGGTCTGCGTCCAGGCGAACACCCAGGGGATGGCGCGCAGGTCCTCCAGGCCGCGGGCGGCCTTGCGGCGCGCCGGACGGGAGCCGATCCGCAGTTCGGAGATCTCCTCGAGCGGGCTGACCCGGGCGAACCAGACGGCGAAGTCGTCGGTCTCGATGAGCGCGCGGAACGCCGACTTCGCCGCGTCGCTGATCTTGTCGGCGAGCGGGCGGAAGCGGGCGGCGGCCGCGCGGGCGCGCTCCTGCACGGGGTCGGTCGAGGCGAGCAGGACCGCGCTGGTGACCTGCTCGACGTGCCGGCGCGCGATCTCGCGGTGGCCGTAGCGGGCGAAGATGACCTCGCCCTGCTCGGTGACCTTGAAGCGGCCCGCGACCGAGCCGGGCGCCTGGGCGAGGATGGCGCGGTTGGCGGGGCCGCCGCCGCGGCCGAGGGAGCCGCCGCGCCCGTGGAACAGCGTCAGCCTGATGTCGTGGCGGGCCGCCCACGCGGTGAGGGCCTCCTGCGTGTCGTACAGGCGGAGGGTCGCGCTCGTCGGGCCGAGCTGCTTGGCGGAGTCGCTGTAGCCGAGCATGACCTCCATCCGGCGGCCGGTCTCGTCCAGGCGGCGCCGCACGGCGGGGATCTCCAGCATCCCGTCCAGGACGGCCGGGGCGTGCTCCAGGTCCTCGCCGGTCTCGAACAGCGGGATCGCGTCCAGCACCGGCGCGCCGTCGCCGAGGAACGCGGCGAGGGCGTGCACGTTCGCCATGTCCTCGGCGGAGCGGGTGAAGGAGACGATGTAGCGGTGGCAGGCGCGGACGCCGAAGCGCCCCTGGATCCAGGCCACCACCCGGAGGGTCTCCAGGATCTCCTCGGTCATCTCCGAGCGCGGGCCGCCCGCGCGGACCTCCGCCAGGGCCTTGTCGTGCAGCTCGGAGTGCTGCCGGATCTCCAGCTCGGCGAGGTGGAAGCCGAACGTCTCGACCTGCCAGATCAGCTGCTGGACGCGGCCGTACGCCTGCCGGGCGGCGCCCGCCGCGGCGAGCGAGTCCTGGACGGCGCGCAGGTCGGCGAGCAGCTCGTCCGGGGACGCGTAGGCCAGGTCGGCGTCGCGTTCGCGGGTCGCGGCGATGCGGGCGGCGGCGTACAGCAGCAGCTGGCGGTGCGGCTCGCCGGGCGACCGCTTGCCGATCTCGCCGATCAGCCGCGGCTGCGCGGTGCGGGCGGCGGCGACGGCGTTCAGCAGGGCCGGCCCGGCGGGCGTGGTGATCTCGTGGACGGTCAGCTCGCGGCCGATCCGCGCGCACGCCGCCTCCAGGGCGCGCAGCACGTGCTCCGCCTGGATCATGACGGCGTCCCGGGTGACCTGCGCGGTGACGTAGGGGTTGCCGTCGCGGTCGCCGCCGATCCAGCTGCCGAACCGCAGGTAGGGGCGGGCCTTCGGCGGACGGGTCCCGGTGTCGGCGCCGTCGAGCGCGCGGTCCAGGGAGCGGTAGATGTGCGGGACGACCCGGAAGATCGTCTCGTCGAACGCGGCCATCGCCGTGCGGACCTCGTCCAGCGGGTCGAGCTGGGTGTGCCGGCGCAGCGCCGTCCGCCACAGCAGGTCGATCTCCTCGCGCAGGCTCCGCTCGGTCTCCTCCCGCTCGGACGCGCCGGGCGCCTCGTTCAGCCGCGTGAGCAGGTCGCTGATCCGCTGGATCGCGGTGACGACGGCGCGGCGGCGCGCCTCGGTCGGGTGCGCGGTGAAGACGGGGCGGAACTCCAGGCCCTCGACGATCCCGTCGAGGCGGCCGTCGCCGGCCGCCTCGATCTGCTCGATCGCGGCGGCGACGGAGCCGGGGACGGTGTCGCCGGTGTCGCGCTCGCGCAGCGTCCGGATGCGGTGGTGCTCCTCGGCGAGGTTGGTCAGGTGGAAGTAGACGGTGAACGCGCGGGCGACCTGCCCGGCGCGCTCCAGCGTCCAGCCGTCGACGAGCGCGGCGACCTCCTCGATGCCCGTCTCGCCGCGGCGCGCCGCGATCACCGCGTGGCGGAGCCGCTCGACATCGTCCAGGAGCTCTGTGCCGCCGTACTCCACGAGCCCGTCGCCGAGCATGGCGCCCAGCAGCCGGACGTCGCGGCGCAGCGGTTCGGGCATGTCCTGCCGAAAGGTGTCTCGCGTCTTCGTAGCCACCCGACAAGCCTAACGAGCGGGATACGGACGGGACTCGTCCCGGTCACCGGCACCCGGCCGCATGCGCGGAATCAGCGTGCGGTTACCCTGACCGGCATGGCGATGGAAGCCCCTGAACCGCCCGTGGACTTCGACATCCACACCACGGCGGGAAAGATTGCGGACCTGGAGCGGCGCCGGTATGAGGCGGTGAACGCCGGTTCGGCCCGTGCCGTCGAGAAGCAGCACGCCAAGGGCAAGATGACGGCCCGGGAGCGGATCGACGCGCTGCTCGACCCCGGCTCGTTCGTCGAGTTCGACGAGATGGCGCGGCACCGCTCGACCAACTTCGGGATGGAGAGGAACCGGCCCTACGGCGACGGCGTCGTCACCGGGTACGGCACCGTGGACGGGCGTCCCGTCGCGATCTTCAGCCAGGACTTCACGGTCTCCGGGGGCTCCCTCGGCGAGGTGTTCGGCGAGAAGATCGTCAAGGTCATGGACCACGCGGTCAAGACCGGCTGCCCGGTGATCGGCATCAACGACTCCGGCGGCGCGCGGATCCAGGAGGGCGTGGTCGCGCTCGGCCTGTACGCGGAGATCTTCAAGCGGAACGTGCACGCGTCCGGCGTGATCCCGCAGATCTCGCTGGTCATGGGGCCGTGCGCGGGCGGCGCGGTGTACTCGCCGGCGATCACCGACTTCATCGTCATGGTGGACCAGACGTCCCACATGTTCATCACCGGGCCAGACGTCATCAAGACGGTCACCGGCGAAGAGGTGACGATGGAGGAGCTGGGCGGGGCGCACTCGCACAACTCCAAGTCCGGCGTGGCCCACTACCAGGGGTCGGACGAGGACGACGCGATCGAGTACGTCAAGGCGCTGCTGTCGTACCTGCCGTCCAACAACCTGTCGGACGCGCCCGCGTTCGACGTGCCGGTCGACGTGACCGAGCTGGACGAGGAGCTCGACACCCTCGTCCCCGACTCGCCGAACCAGCCGTACGACATGCACACCGCGATCGAGGGCGTGCTGGACGACGGCGAGTTCCTGGAGGTCCAGGAGCTGTTCGCGCCCAACATCATCATCGGGTTCGGGCGGGTCGAGGGCCGCTCGGTCGGCATCGTCGCGAACCAGCCGATGCAGTTCGCCGGGACGCTCGACATCGACGCGTCCGAGAAGGCCGCCCGGTTCGTGCGGACCTGCGACGCGTTCAACATCCCGGTGCTGACGTTCGTGGACGTCCCCGGCTTCCTCCCCGGCACCGACCAGGAGTGGAACGGCATCATCCGGCGCGGCGCGAAGCTGCTGTTCGCCTACGCCGAGGCCACCGTCCCGCTGGTGACGATCATCACGCGGAAGGCGTACGGCGGCGCGTACGACGTCATGGGGTCCAAGCACCTCGGCGCCGACATCAACCTGGCGTGGCCGACCGCGCAGATCGCGGTGATGGGCGCGCAGGGCGCGGTGAACATCCTGTACCGGCGCGACCTCGCCGCCGCGGACGACGCGGACGCACGCCGCGCCCAGCTGATCACCGAGTACGAGGACACGCTCGCCAACCCCTATGTCGCGGCCGAGCGCGGCTACATCGACAACGTGATCAAGCCGTCGGAGACGCGCGGGCAGGTCGTCCGGGCGCTGCGCGCGCTGCGCGAGAAGCGCACGACGCTGCCGCCGAAGAAGCACGGGAACATCCCACTGTGATGCGGACACTCCCGGAAGGTCAGGTTTCGTGAGCGCCGAGCAGCAGCCGTTCCTGCAGATCGTCCGGGGCGACCCCGGGCCGGCGGAGATCGCGGCGCTCGTCGCCGTGCTCACCGCCCGCGCCCGGGCCGCCGCCGCGGCCCGCGACGGCGCGGGACCGGAGCGTCCGTCCCGGTGGGCGGACCGTTCCCGGCTCGTCCGCAACACGTTCGCGGGCGACCTCGGACCGCGCGGACCGGGCGCCTGGCGGGCCAGCGGCCTGCCCCGCTGACCCGTCCCGCCCGGCCGCGGGCCCGCCATCCGCGCGGGCCCCGGCGGGCCGTCAGAAGCGACATGTAACCGTGGTTCGAGCCCAGCACGGGCCTTCGCACGAATAAGGTGGAAGGCCATGGCCACCTCGGAGTACGTTGCCCAGCCCGCGCGCTACGCGATTTTCGTCGACGCGGGGTACCTCTACGCGGCCTCCGGTGCGCTGCTGCTCGGCTGCGGGTCCCGGCGCGAGTACCGGGTCGCCGCGGAGAAGCTGATCAAGGCCCTGACCGACCACGCCGACGAGCAGCGGCGCGGCGAGCTGCTGCGGGTGTACTGGTTCGACGCGGCGCCGAAGAAGCAGCCGACGGTCGACCAGCGCGTGATCGCCAACCTGCCGCTGGTGAAGCTGCGGCTCGGCAACCTGAACGCGCAGGGGCAGCAGAAGGGCGTGGACGCGCAGCTGCGCGCCGACCTGGAGGCCCTGGCCCGGCACCGCGCGATCACCGACGCGGTGCTGCTGGCCGGCGACGAGGACATGCTGCCCGCCGTGGAGGCCGCGCAGCGCTACGGCGTCCGCGTGCACCTGTGGGGCGTCGAGCCGACGCACGGCTCCAACCAGGCCGAATGGCTGGTGTGGGAGTCCGACACCGTCGAGGTGCTGCCCGCCGAGTTCCTCCGCCCGTACTTCACCAAGGCCAAGGTGCTGCCGGTGCCCGCACCGGGCAGCACCGCCGCCATCAAGGACGCCGCGGCCGCCGCGCAGCGCGCGAACCCCGTCCCGTCGCCGTCGCAGGTGTTCGCGGGCAAGCCGCCGGCGGTCAAGCCGGTGCCCGCCGCCGTCCGTCCGGGCGTGCCGGTGCCGGGCGGCGCGACGCCCGCCACGGTCGCCGCGTCGCTGAACTCCACCCTGCAGGCCGACGGCAAGCTCGGCCCCGACCGCGATCACATGCTGGAGATAGGCGAGCACGTCGCGCAGAAGTGGATCTTCGAGCGGGGCCGGGACAACATCCGCGACCTGCTGCCCGGCCCGATCCTGCCGCCGGTCATCGACAAGGAACTGCTGATCGAGGCCGAGAAGGAGCTGGGCTCCTCGCTGCGCCCCTACCAGGAGGCGCGCACCTGGCTGCGGGACGGCTTCTGGGAGCGCGTCTACCGCGAGTTCGGCATCGGCATCGGCAAGTCCGACTGACCGGCGGGGTGGGGACTCGTTCCCCCGCCATGACCGAGCCGGCCGGGGTCCCCTCCCCCGACTCGCGAACACGTTTCGCGATTGTCCGGGCACTGCGCGTCGTCTCCCGGTAAGGTCCCCGCCGTGACTGGGGGGTGACCGTGCGTGGGATCTGATCGGCGACGACCACGGCCCGCCGCGGTCCTGTCCGCCGCGGCGCTGGTGCTGAGCTGCGGTGTCCTGTCCGGGTGCGAGTCGCCCGTCGCGTTCCACCGCCCCGGGGAGGGGTCCCCGGACGACCCGGTGGTGGGGCTGGGCGCGCCCGCCCCGTACCTGAGCCCGCAGCCGGGCGGGACGGCGGCGAAGGACCCGCCCGCAGCCCCGCCGGTCGCGCCCGCCGGCGGGCGCGTCTACGCCGCCACCGGCCCGGGGATGATCGCGCCGAACGCGCGCGGGGTGCCGCCGCGGATCTACGTCGCGAACGGCCGGGCCATCGACGTCGTCGACCCCGGCACGGCCCGAATCGCGGGACGGTTCCGCACCGGGGCGTCCGCGTCCCGGGTGGTGCCGTCGTGGGATCTGCGGCGGCTGTGGGCCATCGACCGCGCGCACGGCCTGCTCGTCCCGGTCGGGCCGCGCAGCGGGCGGCGCGGGCGTCCGGTCAAGGTCACCGGAGCGGCCGGGCTCTACTTCACACCGGACGGGCGGGACGCGCTCGTGCCAGCGCGGCGTCCGCGGCGCGTCGACGTCCGCGACCCGCGCACGATGAGGCTGCGGGAGTCGGTGCCGATGCCGTGCTCGGCGGGCCACGCCGACTTCTCGGCCGGAGGCGCGTCGCTGGTGGCGACGTGCACGGCCGCCGGGACCCTGGCCCGCATCGACCTCGCCGACCGCCGGGTCACGGGGACGATCCGGCTGCCGGACGGGGCACGCCCCGGCGACCTGCGGCTCTCCCCCGACGGCGCCGTGTTCTATGTCGCGGACGCGGCCAAGGGCGGCGTGTGGCTGATCGACGCCCGCATGTTCGCCCTGCGGGGGTTCGTGCCGACGTCGCCCGGCGCCCGCGGCCTGGCGATCAGCCGGAACGCGCGGCGCCTGTTCGTCGTCGGCGGCGGCCGGCTCACCGCCGTCGACTTCCGGACGCGGCGGGTCGTGTCCGGCTGGCCGCTGCCCGGCGGCGGCTCCCCGGTACCGGGAGGCGTGTCATCGGACGGAACGGCCCTATGGCTGGCCGACCGCGCCGGCCTCGTCTACGCCGTCTCCACCCGGACGGGAAGGGTCATAAAGAAGCTCTGGGTAGGCGGACGCCCGACGGCCCTATGCGTCCACCCGCAACCAGGCCGCTACTCCCTGGGCGGCACCGGCCTCTACCGCTAACCCACCCCACCACCCCACCCCGCAGCGAGTTGTTGATCTGCGGCGTGTTGTTGTTATGGGGCCTCCGGGTCGAGGACGCAGTCGGCCTGGCACCAGTCCTTCCACGCGCGGGCGAGGGCGCGCAGCGCGGTGGTCTTGCCG
>NZ_JBEYTW010000111.1:0-28711 GCF_040643275.1 Spirillospora sp. NPDC047418 | reverse complement strand
TGTTGTTATGAGCCGCTCATAACAACAACACGCCGCAGATCAACGGGGGGTTAGGGCTAGTGGGGGGTGGCGGGTGGCGTGGCGGGTCGACTGCTCGTAGGCGTGGCCCATCTGCAGGACGGTCAGGTCCGCGTGGTGGGGGCCTACGATCTGCAGTCCGACCGGCAGGCCCTCCGCGGTGAACCCGGCGGGGACCGACAGCGCGGGGCATCCGGTCGCCGAGACCAGGAAGCACGAGCGCATCCACTCCAGGTAGTCGGGCATGGGCCGCCCAGCGACCTCCTCGGGGTACTCGATGCCGGCGTCGAACGGGGGCACCTGGCTGACCGGAAGGAGCAGCGCGTCGTAGCGCTCGAAGAACTCCCGGACGCGGTGGAAGAGCGCGGTGTGCAGGATCTCGGCGCGTCCGAGGTCGGCGCCGGTGAGGGTGCGTCCGGCGTCGATGTCGTCGGCGAGGGACGTCTTGAAATCGGCGCGGCGCTCGTCCAGGAGGGGGCGCAGGGCGATGTCCCAGTGCCAGGCGCGCAGCGTGCGGAACACCTCGTCGGCGCCGGAGAGGTCCGGGCACGCCTCCTCGACCGTGCAGCCCAGCTCCTCGAACACCTTGGCGGCGGGTTCGAGGACGCCGGTGACGGCCGGGTCGACCGGGACCGTCCCGCCGAGGTCGGGGGACCAGGCGACGCGGAGCCCGCGCAGGTCGCGGTCGAGCGGTCCGGCGAACGCCGAGCCGGGCGTGTCGAGCGCGATGGGGCTGCGCGGGTCGGGGCCGGCGAGCACCGACAGCAGCAGCGCCGCGTCCGCGACCTCGCGGGCCATCGGGCCCTGCACGCCCATCGTCGCCCAGCCCGCCGGCGCCGGCCACGACGGCACCCGCCCCGGCGACGGGCGGAACCCGACGACGTTGCAGAACGACGCGGGGTTGCGCAGCGAGCCGCCCATGTCGCTGCCGTCCGCGAGCGGATGCATGCCGCACGCCAGCGCCGCCGCCGCGCCGCCGCTGCTGCCGCCCGCCGACCGGGAGAGGTCGTAGGGGTTGCGGGTCAGGCCGAAGACCGGGTTGAAGGTGTGCGACCCGGCGGCGAACTCCGGCACGTTCGTCTTCCCGAGCGTGACGACCCCGGCGGCGCGCATCCGCTCGACGACCAGTTCGTCCTGGTCCGGGACGTGGTCGGCGAAGATCGGCGACCCGGACGTGGTGCGGACTCCGGCGGTGGCGTGCGTGTCCTTGTGGGCGACGGGCAGGCCGTGCAGCGGACCCGGACGCGCCCCGGCGGCGAGCCGCTCGTCGGCGTCCCGCGCCTGCTCCAGCGCCCGCTCCGCGACCAGCGTGACGATGGCGTTGACCTGCGGGTTCGTCCGCTCGATCTGGTCGAGGTGCGCCCGCACGACCTCGCGCGCCGACAGGTCGCGGGCGCGGATCCGGCGGGCCAGCTCGCGGGCGGAGGCGAAGCAGATCTCCTCGGACACGTGTGCTCCTCTTCTCCCGGACCTGCCGCCGGGTTCTCCAGTGTCCACCCCGGGTGCCGGGTTGTCCCTCCTTGAGGTCATCATGCTGGGAGGACCGAGGGAAGGGGCCGCGTGGCGGAACGGGTCGGGGCGCGGGAACTGCTGGCCCGCGTGCTGGACGAAGGCTCCCCGGCAGAAGGAGCCTGGACGTCCTGGGACCGGCCGCCCGCCGGGGAGCCCGCGTCCTCCTACGCCCGGGATCTGGCGGCGGCGAGGGAGCGCAGCGGCTGCGACGAGGCCGTCCTCACCGGGGAGGGCCTGCTGCGGGGCCGCCGGGTCGCATTCGTCGTGTCGGAGTTCCGCTTCCTCGCCGGCTCGATCGGCCTCGCCACCGCCGACCGGATCGTCGCCGCCGTCGAGCGCGCCACGGCCGAGCGGCTCCCGCTGCTGGCCGCGCCGTCCTCGGGCGGCACGCGCATGCAGGAGGGGACGGCCGCGTTCGTCCAGATGGCCCGGATCACGGCGGCCGTCGCCGCGCACCGCACCGCCGGGCTGCCGTACCTGGTCTACCTGCGGCATCCGACGACCGGCGGGGTGTTCGCGTCGTGGGGGTCGCTCGGCCATGTGACGGCCGCCGAGCCGGACGCGCTGATCGGCTTCCTCGGCCCGCGCGTGTACGAGGGGCTCTACGGGGAGCCGTTCCCGCCGGGCGTGCAGGTCGCGGAGAACCTCGCGGCCAGGGGCCTGCTCGACGCCGTCGTCGGCATCGGCGATCTCGCCGAGGTGGCGTCGCGGGCCCTGGACGTCCTGTGCGCACGGCCGCCGTCGGCGCCCGCGGACCTGCCCACGGGCCGTCCGCCGGACGGGACGGCGTGGGAGTCGATCGAGCGGTCCCGCCGCGCCGACCGTCCGGGGGTCCGCGAACTGCTCCGGTACGGCGCCGCCGACGTGACCCTGCTCTCGGGCACCGGGCAGGGCGAGGCCGACCCCGGCCTCGTGCTCGCGCTGGCCCGCTTCGGCGCGGCGCCGTGCGTCCTGGTCGGCCAGGACCGGCGCAGCCAGCGCACCGGCCATCCGCTCGGCCCGGCCGGGCTGCGCGTCGCGCGGCGCGGGATGCGGCTGGCCGCCCAGCTCGGCCTGCCGCTGGTCACCGTGGTCGACACGCCCGGCGCCGTGTTGTCGGCGGAGGCGGAGGAGGGCGGGCTGGCCGGCGAGATCGCCCGCTGCCTGGCCGACCTGATCACGCTGCCCGCCCCGACCCTGTGCCTGCTCCTCGGCGAGGGGACGGGCGGCGCGGCGCTGGCGCTGCTGCCCGCCGACCGGGTGCTGGCGGCCGGGCACGCGTGGTTGTCCCCGCTCCCGCCGGAGGGCGCCTCGGTGATCGTCCACCGGACCCCGTCTCGCGCGGACGAGATGGCGGCGTCGCAGGGCGTCCGGTCGGCGGACCTGCTCCGCGGCGGCATCGCGGACGCCCTGGTCGAGGAGCGCCCGGACGCCGCCGACGAGCCCGCGGCGTTCTGCCGCCGGGCCGCCGCCGCGATCGAGGCCGGGCTGTCCGGCCTGTCGCCGGCCGGACCCGCCGCCCGCCAGGCCCGTTATCGTCGGACCCCATGACCGAACCCGCCACACGGGCCGGCTACGACGCCGTCGCCGCCCTGTACGCCGACCTCTTCCGCGGCTACCTCGACGACCTGCCCATCGACCGCTCCCTGATCGTCGCGTTCGCCGACCTCGTCCGGGACCGGGGGCCGGTCGCCGACGTGGGCTGCGGCCCGGGGCAGGTCACGGAGTTCCTGCACTCCCTCGGCGTGGACGTGTCGGGCGTCGACCTGTCCCCGGGGATGCTCGCCCAGGCACGCGCGGACCACCCGCACCTGAGCTTCGCCGAGGGCACCATGAAGGCGCTCGACTTCCCGGACGCGTCGCTGGCCGGCGTCCTCGCCTGGTACTCGACCATCCACCTGGAGCCGGCCGAACTCCCGGACGTGTTCGCCGAGTTCCACCGCGTCCTGGCCCCCGGCGGACACCTGCTGCTCGGCTTCCAGTCGACCGAAGGGGACGTCCCCGACCCGTTCGACCACAAGGTCGTCCGCGCCCACCGCTGGCCGATCGGGTACCTGGCCGGCATCGCCCGCCGGACGGGCATGACCGAGGTCGCCCGCCTGATGCGCCGGCCGAACGAGAACGAGCACTCCCCGGCCGGTCACCTGCTGCTCCGCAAGCCCTAGGGGCGCTGCTCGCCGTCGCGGACGTGGGGCCGGGCGTCGCCGCCGGGGCCCGGCCTCCGCTGCCAGGGCCGCGCCCGCCGGAGGCGCCGCCTGCCCTGGTGCCCCCGCGGCACGAACGACGCGAGGACCGCGCCCCCCGCCGCGGCGGCGAGCAGGGCGAGCGCGCAGACGACGGCCTTGTGCGCCCGGCACTGCCGCCCGCCCGCGCCGCTCGCGACATCCGGGACATTCCCGGAAGATCCAGCCGCCCCGGTCCTGTCGCCCATGTCCTTCGCTTTCCTGTTCTCGAAGTGCCTCACTCCCGACGCCACAGTTTGTCACAACCTGACTACGCACCGCATCGTGGAAACCCCTTACACGGTCGCGCTCACGCCCCTCCGCGCCCGACCGCGCCCGACCGCGCCCGACCGCGCCCGACCGCGTCCGTCCACGTGCGGCCAGAAGGGGAGGGCCGCCGGATAATCGATCATGGGGTGGCGCGGGAGCGCTAGGTTGGCGGAAAACCGACGAAACGGGAGGCGCCGCGATGGCCGAGGCCCCGCAGATCGATACGACGGTGCCGCACTCGGCACGGGTCTGGAACTACCTGCTCGGCGGGAAGGACAACTACGAGGTCGACCAGCGGGCGGCCGAGCAGTTCCGCGCGATGTTCCCGCAGATCACCGACATCGCCCTCGCCGACCGCGCCTTCCTCGGCAGGGTCGTCCGCCACCTGGCGGGCGAGGTGGGCATCCGGCAGTTCCTCGACATCGGCACCGGGCTGCCGACCATGGACAACACCCACGAGGTCGCCCAGCGGGCCGCCCCCGACGCGCGCATCGTCTACGTCGACAACGACCCGTTGGTGCTCTCCCACGCCCGCGCGCTGCTCAGCAGCACCCCCGAGGGCGCCTGCGACTACATCCACGCCGACCTGCGCGACCCGGCCGGCATCCTGGCCAAGGCCGCCGCGACGCTCGACTTCGACCGGCCCGTCGCGATCATGCTGCTGGGCATCATGCACTTCGTCCACGACGACGAGGAGGCCCGGCGCCTGCTCGCGGCCCTGCTGGACGCCGTCCCGTCCGGCAGCCACCTGGTGATCACGCACGCCACCCTGGACTTCGACGAGGGCGAGACCGCCCAGGCCGAAGCCCAGGAGGACTGGAACGAGAAGTCCGCGAACCCCATGGTGCCGCGCACCCGCGCCGCCATCACCCGCTTCTTCGACGGCCTCGACCTCCTGGACCCCGGCGTGGTCTCCATGTCGCGCTGGCGCCCGGAGCACACCCCCTGGGACACCCCCGCCGAAGTCCCCGGCTACGCCGCCGCCGCCCGCAAGCCCTGATTCACCCGCGCGGGGGAGCGGGATAGCGCCGGCGGGGGATCGGTGCGGCCGGTCGCGGCTGTGATCGTGGTGCCTGAGACGAGGAGCACCATGAGAGGAGGCCGTGATGGCGGTCGTGACCATGTCCGCGACTCCCTGGGAGCGGCTACGGGCCGGATGGCGGAGTGCGCACGGCGCGGTCGACGGAGTACCGCGGTGGGCGCGGATCGCCGCGCTCGCCGTCCCGCTCACCGCGCTGCCGGCGGGGCTCTGGCGGATCGCGGTGTTCGCCCTGCACCTGCCGCTCCTCGACGGGGACGGCCTGGGGCCGGGCGACGGGAGGGGCGACCTCCCGGGCTGGGTGCCCATGGAGGTCTACGTGGTGGCGCTGTCGCTGGTGTCCGAACTGGTCGCCTTCACCGCCGTGGGGCTGATCGCGCGGTGGGGCGAGGTGTTCCCCCGCTGGGTCCCGGTGCTGCGCGGACGCAGGGTGCCGACCATGGCCGCGGTGGTCCCCGCGTCCATCGGCGCCGCGATCCTGACCGTGATGTGGACGCTGTCCGTGGTGAACTGCCTGGTGTTCCAGGAGACCATCCAGGGCCGTCCGCTGCCGGAGGGCTTCCCCATCCACCTCCACAGCTGGGAGGGGGTGCTCGGCGCCCTCGCCTACGCGCCGCTGATCGCCTGGGGACCGCTGCTCGGCGCCGTCACCGTCGCGTACTACCGGCGGCGCGCCCGCACGTAGCCGGATGCCGCCTCGGGGGTGGGCGGCGGGGTTACCGAGCGGTACGGTGGCCTGACCCCTGGGCTTGGAGGAGCGTATGGCGTCGGTGGTCGAGATGGTGCCGCCCTCGGTGGCGGGCGGGATGCTGCGCGGTGTGTTCGCGCTGCCGGACGCCGTCAAGCGGCTGGTCGTCGGGGCGCCGGTGCGCCGGGACGGGCAGCGGCTGGCGCTGGACGCGCAGCTGCTGCTGACGATGATGCGGCTGGAGGGCGAGCGGCGGCTCGCCGGCGGCACCGTGGCGGCGGCGCGGGCCGGGCTCGCCAGGTCGACGGTGTACCTGCCGAAGGCGCCCGCGCGGCCGGTGGCGGCGCGGAGCGTCGACGCGGGCGGGGTGCCGGCGCGGCTCTACACGCCGAAGGGGCTCCCCGAGGGGTCGCCGCTGCTCGTCTTCTACCACGGCGGCGGCTGGGTCATCGGCGACATCGACACCCACGACACGGTCTGCCGGTACCTGGCGGTGCACGCCGAGGTGCGGGTCCTGTCGGTGGAGTACCGGCTCGCGCCGGAGCACCCGTACCCGGCGGCGCCGGACGACGCGCTCGCGGCCTACGCGTACGCGGTCGCGCACGCCGCGGACCTCGGCGCCGACCCGACGGCCATCGCGGTCGGCGGCGACAGCGCGGGCGGCAACCTCGCGGCGGTCGTCGGGGTGCTCGCCGAGCGCCGGCCCGACTTCGCGCTGCTGTTCTACCCGGCGACCGACCTGTCCGGGCGGCGGCGGTCGCGGGAGCTGTTCGCGGAGGGGTTCTACCTCACCGACGCCGACATGGACTGGTTCGGCGACCACTACTGTCCCGAGGAGCGGCGCGCCGAGGTGAAGGCGTCGCCGATGCTGGCCGACGATCTCACCGGATTCCCCCCGACCTATCTCGCCACGGCCGGGTTCGACCCGCTGCGGGACGAGGGCGAGGAGTTCGCGAAGCGGCTGGGGAAGGCCGGGGTGCCGGTCGCGGTGCGGCGGCAGGAGGACCTCGTCCACGGGTTCGCGAACATGTGGTCGCTCGGCGGCCGGTTCCGGGAGGCGCTGTCGGAGGCCGCCGGGGCCCTGCGCACCGGGCTGTACGCAGGGCCGCGCGGCGACGGCTAGAGCGGCAGGCCGGTGAGGATCATGACCTTCTCCTCGGTGTAGTCGGCCATCGCCGACTGGAGGCCCTCCCGGCCGACGCCCGAGTCCTTCACGCCGCCGTAGGGCATCTGGTCGGCGCGGTAGGACGGGACGTCGCCGATCACGACGCCGCCGACGTCGAGCTCGCGGTGCGCGCGGAACGCGATGTCGAGGCTGCGCGTGAACACGCCCGCCTGGAGGCCGAACTTGGAGTCGTTGACCAGGTCGAACGCCGCGTCGACGCCGTCCACGGGCTGGACGAACATGACCGGCCCGAAGACCTCCTCGCGGGACACCTTGGCGTCGGCGGGGACGTCGGCGAGGACGGTCGGCGCGTAGGCCGCGCCCTCGCGGGTGCCGCCGGTGAGGACCTTCGCGCCCGCCGCGACGGCCTCGTCCACCCAGGCTTCGACGCGCTCGGCGGCCTCCTCGCTGACGAGCGGGCCGACCTGCGTCTTGTCGTCCCACGGGTCGCCGGTCACGAGGGACGCGACGGTGTCGACGAGCTTCGGCACGAACGCGTCGTAGACCGAGCGGTCGACGTAGACGCGCTGGACGGCGATGCAGCTCTGCCCGGCCTGGTAGTTGGCGAACAGTCCGATGCGCCCCGCGGCCCAGTCGAGGTCGGCGTCCGGCAGCACGACGGCCGCGCCGTTCCCGCCGAGTTCGAGCGTGACGTGCTTGCGCGGCGCCCGGTCGTTGATCGCCCAGCCGACCGGGACCGAGCCGGTGAACGACACGATCGGCAGCCGCGGGTCGTCCACCAGGGCGGACGCGCGGTCGTTGGGCACTGGCAGGATCGAGAACATCCCGGCGGGCAGGTCGGTCTCGGCCAGCAGCTCGCCGAGCAGCAGCGCCGACAGCGGCGTGGCGGGCGCGGGCTTGAGGACGATCGGGGTGCCCGCCGCGATCGCCGGCGCGATCTTGTGCGCGGCGAGGTTCAGCGGGAAGTTGAACGGCGAGATGCCGAGCACCGGGCCCTTCGGCACGCGGGTGATGTAGGCCATCCGGCCCTCGGCGGCCGGGTCGGTGTCGAGCCGCTGCGTGGTCGCGCTGAAGCGGCGGGCCTCCTCGGCGGCGAACCGGAACGTGGAGACCGCGCGGGTCACCTCGCCGCGCGCCCACAGCAGCGGCTTGCCGTTCTCCGCGGTGATCAGCCGGGCGATCTCCTCGGCCCGCTCGGCGATCCGCGCGGACACGTGCGCGAGCGCCTCGGCCCGCGCGTGCAGCGGCAGCGCGGCGGCCTCCCGGCGGACGGCGTCGGCCGCGGCGACGGCCTCCTCCACCTGCGCGGGCGTCGGGACGGACACCGTCCCGACCACACGGCCGTCGTAGGGGTGCGTCACGGTCAGCTCGCCGTCACCGGTCTCGGGCCGGCCGGCCAGCCAGAATGGGGTCGCGTTCATGCCTTCACGCTAGTCGCGGCGGACCCGATTTCGAGTCTCCACGGTGGCCAATCTGACCGCCCCGACTGGACGTGACGGCGAGTGCGATCCACAGTTCGGCGCGGACGGCCGGGTCGTCCGGGTCGCGGCCGAGGAGTTCGGCCGCCTTCCGCATCCGCGCGCGGAGGGTGTGCCGGTGGACGCCCAGCGCCCGCGCCGCCGCCTCCCCCTGCCCGTTGGCCGCGACATAGGCCCGGACGGTCTCGACCAGGTCCTCCTCGCGGAGCGGTGCGAGAAGCGTGTCGGCGAAGGCATGCGCGAGGCCGGGTTCCAGCAGGCCGAGGACGCCCTGGCCGGGAAGGTCGGTGTAGTGGAGCACGTCCTGCCGTGTCTGCGCGGCCGCGGCCAGGGCCTCCTCCGCCTGCCGCAGCGCCGCCGCGAGGTCGCCGGCGGAGGCGGCGGCGCTGACCCCGACCGGGCCGGTCAGCAGCGGCACGACGGTGCCGGTCAGCTCGTCGGGGACGATCACGGCGACGTGCCCGTCCAGCGGCAGCGCCGGGCAGCGCGCCCCGGCCGGATCGGACTCCAGCGCGTCCAGCACGGCGGTGCCGCCCGCGCAGGCCAGCACGCGGACGGGCCCGCGCGGCACCGACGGCCCCTCGTCCGGGCGGCCGAGCAGCAGCGCGGCGAGCGAGGCCCGCAGCTCGCGGCCCGCGCGCGGCGTCTCCGACTGGAGCGTCAGCAGCGCGACGGCCGCGCCGACGATCGTGTGCGCGGCGTGCGGGAGCGGCGCGCCCGTCCCGACCGCGAGGAAGCCGCGCGGACGCCCGCCGAGCCCGATCCGCTGCACCGCGATGTGGTCGTCCGGGACGGCCAGCGAGGCGCTCGCGGCGGGGCGGCGGCGCAGCCGGGCCAGCTCGGGCGCCAGCGCGCCGGCGCGGCCGCGGGCGCCCGCGGGCTCGGCGTGCCGGACGGCCCCGGACGCGTCCAGCAGCAGCGCCCAGCCGCCGAGCAGCCGCGCCAGCCGGGTCACCAGGGCGCCGGGGCCGGTGAGCGCGGCGCGGGTCAGCTCCCGCTGGGCCCGGTAGGCGCGGGTGACGTCCTCGTACCATTCGGCGGCGAGCATCCGCGACACCGCCTTGCCGATCGCGATGAACGGGGTCGGGCGCGGCACCTCCAGCAGCACGAGCCCCTGGTCGCGCGCCGCCGCCAGCAGCTCCGGCGGGACGGTCTCGTGGATCACTCCGACCGCGAAGCCGAGCCCGGCGACGCCGCGCCCGACGAGCCGCGACACGTAGTCGGCGGCGTTCGCGGAGGTCAGCCGCATGCCGGTGGTGAGGACGAGTTCGCCGCCCTCCAGGAACGGGGTCGGGTCCTCCAGCTCGCTGACCGCGACCCACACGACGAGCGCGTCCGGCAGCGGGCCGGTGCGGGACCGCAGGCCGAGCTGGCGGAGGGCGGCCACGGAGGCCAGAGTGGGCGGCATCTCCATCCCTGTGCAAAGTGTCTACCTCGCTGGACGGATTTCGCCGTCCCGTACGGTTCATCGTAGGCGGACCCCGGCTTATGTTCGGGCCATGACCAGCCAGGACTCTGCCCTTGGGGCAAGCGGCGGCCGTCTGCCGCAGGAACGCCGCGTCGTGACCGAGATCCCCGGACCGCGCTCCCGGGCGCTGCAGGAACGGCGGGTCGCGGCCGTGCCGCCCGGCGTCGGCAGCGTCCTGCCCGTGTACGTGACGGACGCCGACGGCGGCGTGCTCGTCGACGCCGACGGCAACTCGCTGATCGACTTCGGCTCCGGCATCGCGGTGACGAGCGTCGGCAACGCGAACCCGCGGGTCGCCGCGCGCGTGAAGGCGCAGGCCGACCGGTTCACCCACACCTGCTTCATGGTCGCGCCGTACGAGTCGTACGTCGCGGTGTGCGAGAACCTCAACCGGATCACGCCGGGCGACCACGAGAAGCGGTCGTTCCTGGTGAACAGCGGTGCGGAGGCCGTGGAGAACGCCGTCAAGGTCGCCCGCTACGCGACCGGCCGGGACGCGCTCGTGGTGTTCGAGCACGGCTACCACGGCCGGACGCTGCTGACGATGACGCTGACCGCGAAGAACATGCCGTACAAGCAGGGGTTCGGCCCGTTCGCGCCCGAGGTGTACCGGATGCCGCTGGCGTACCCGTACCGCTGGCCGACCGGCCCGGACGACTGCGGGCCCGAGGCGGCGGCCGAGGCCATCGACAAGATCAGCAAGCAGATCGGTGCGACGAACGTCGCGGCGCTGCTGATCGAGCCGATCCAGGGCGAGGGCGGGTTCATCGAGCCCGCGCCCGGGTTCCTGCCCGCGCTCGCGGAGTTCGCCCGCGCGAACGGCATCCTGTTCATCGCCGACGAGGTGCAGACCGGCTTCGCGCGGACCGGCGACATGTTCGCCTGCGAGCACGAGGGCATCGTCCCCGACCTCGTCGCGACGGCGAAGGGCATCGCCGGCGGGCTGCCGCTCGCCGCCGTCACCGGCCGCGCCGACCTCATGGACAAGGTCCACGGCGGCGGGCTCGGCGGCACCTACGGCGGCAACCCGCTCGCCTGCGAGGCGGCGCTCGCCGTCCTGGAGGAGATCGAGGACGGCAAGCTCACCGAGCGCGCCCGCCGGATCGGCGAGATCATGCTGCCCCGGCTGCACGACCTCGCCGGGCGGCACCCCGCAATCGGGGACGTCCGCGGCCGCGGCGCGATGATCGCGATCGAGCTGGTGCGGGAGGGCTCGAAGGAGCCCGACCCCGAGCTGACCGCGCGGGTCGCCAAGCGCTGCCACGAGCGCGGCCTGCTCGTCCTGACGACCGGGACCTACGGGAACGTGCTGCGCTTCCTGCCGCCGCTCGTCATCTCCGAGGACCTGCTGAACGAGGGCCTCGACATCCTGGCGGAGGCGTTCGACGCCTGACCGGGCTCAGCCGGTGCCGGGCGCGAAACCGTCCTCGTAGAGGCCGGCGAGGATGTCGTAGGAGCGCAGCCGGTCGGCGTGGTCGAACACCTGGGTCACCACCATGACCTCGTCCACGCCGGCCCGCTCGATCAGGGCGTCCAGCTGCTTGCGGACCGTCGCCGGCGAGCCCATCACCTGGTCGGCGAGCCGCGCGTCGATCATCTGCCGCTCCAGCGGCGTGTACGGGTGGGCCACGGTCTCCGCCGGCGTCGGCAGCGGCCCCGGCCGGCCCTGCCGCAGCTTCAGGAACGACAGCGCCTGCGGCGCCGCGAGTTCGCGCGCCCGCTCGTCGGTGTCGGCGGCCGTGACCGACACGCCGATCATCGAGTACGGCTCGCTGAGCGCGCCGGGGCGGAACGAGTCGCGGTACAGCGTCAGCGCCGGGACGGTGTTCTCGGCGCTGAAGTGGTGCGCGAAGGCGAACGGCATCCCGAGGAGCCCGGCGAGGCGGGCGCTGTAGCCGCTGGAGCCGAGCAGCCAGATCGGCGGCTCGTTCCCGGCGGCGGGCGTCACCTTGCTGTCGGCGCCGAAGTAGTCGCGCAGCTCGATGACCTGCTCGGGGAAGTCGTCCACCGAGAGGGCCTCGGGGGAGCGGCGCAGCGCGAGCGCCGTGGCCTGGTCGGTGCCGGGCGCGCGGCCGAGGCCGAGGTCGATGCGCCCCGGGTACAGCGCCTCCAGCGTCCCGAACTGCTCGGCGACGACCATCGGCGCGTGGTTCGGCAGCATGACCCCGCCGGACCCGACCCGCATCCGGGACGTGGCCGCCGCGACCTGCCCGATCAGCACGGCCGTCGCCGAGCTGGCGATGCCGGGCATCGCGTGGTGCTCGGCGAGCCAGTACCGGTGGTAGCCGAGCCGCTCGGTGTGCCGGGCCAGGTCCAGGGTGTTCCGCAGTGCCTGGCCGGACGTCGAGCCGCTGACGACGGGGGCGAGGTCGAGGACGGAGAAGCGCACGCTCATACCCTGTGCCAACCCGCCGGGCGGCGGTCCTCTTCCCGGCTACCTCGTCAGTTCCCGGCTACCTCGTCAGCATGACGGCGGCGGCGCCGGCGAGGGCGATCGCGACCGGGACCGTGACGCAGAGCCAGGAGCAGTTCACGAGCGTGCGCGCCCGCGCGGGGTCCTCGGCGAAGCGGGTCTCGGCGCGGGTGTAGAGGAGCGCGGCGACCACGGTCAGCGGCAGGAACGCGATGGTCGTGAGGAGGCCGAGGACGAAGGCCGCGGCCTGCCCGAACCGGGTGTAGGTCCCGTCCGGGCCGATACCGAAGGCGAGTGAGGGGGCGGAGGCGGCGGCAGGGGCGGTTTCGGTCATCTCAGCGCACCGATCACTAGAAATGTGACCCGGATCATACGCGTCGTGATCGCCCCGCGCGAGGGGCCGGCCGCCCCTTTCTCGGACGGCCGGCCCAACGGGCGTCAACGCAGGTTCAGCCCGAGCAGGACAGGGTCGTGGTCGGACGAGCGGAACGCGTCCGGCCGGTAGAACTCCGGCGGGTTGAACTCGGTGTTGTAGTCGAGGAACACCGGCTCGTCGCTGTTGATGTGCCAGATCGTCGCGCCCGTCACGCGCCGCGACAGGCCCTTGCCCGCCAGCGCGTGGTCCAGCTCGCCCGACTGCCCGTCGAACACGTAGCTGTACCGGTCGGCGGGACGGACGAACCGCTGCGTCTGCGAGACGAGCCCGGCGCCGGTGAGCACCCGCACCGGGTCCTCGGCGGTGTAGGCGTTGAGGTCGCCGACGACGAGCGGGTTCGGCACGCCGTCCGCGATCGCCCTGATCGCCTCGGCCTGCGCGACGCGGCGGGCGTTGTAGCAGCCCTGCCCGTCGCCCTGGTCCTGGTCCGGGCCGGTGGCGTCGCCGCAGCCCTTCGACTTGAAGTGGTTCACGATCATCGTGAACGCCGTCCCGCCGGACGCGGGCCGGAACGTCTGCACCAGCGGCGGCCGGTCGAAGACCGCGTCCCGCGACGAGCGCGCCGCGCCGGCCGGGGCGACCTTCGCCGGCTTGTAGATGAGGGCGACGTGGATCTCGTCCGTCCCCGGGTACGGGTGCCGCACCCACGCGTACGTCCCGGCGCCGGCCTCCTCGTTCAGCCGGTCGACGATGGCCTTGACGGCGGTGTCGCCGTTGTTCTCGACCTCCATGAGCCCGACGACGTCGGCGTCCAGGCCCCGCAGCGCGGCGGTCAGCTTGGCGAGCTGCCGCTCCTGCTCCGCCGCCGTGTCGGCGCCGCGCCTGTTCAGCGTCGTGAACCAGTTGAGGGTGTTGAAGCTCGCCACGCGGACGTCGCCGCCGACGTGCCGGGGCTTCTTCCGCGCCGGGTTGGTGTTGGCGAAGTGCGCCGTCCGGGTCGGTTCGAGCCGGTATTCGCCGAACCCGTAGTGGAGGACGCCGGTGAGCCCCTGCGCCGAGTCGCCGATCCGCAGCACGCGCGGGTCGGTGTAGGGGATCGTGTCCGGGTTCTGGACGTTCGACCCGTCGTCGATGAGCAGCTTGCGGGCGTCGTTCGCGGCCTGCGTCGCACCGTGGCCGTCGGTCGGCTGGAAGAGCCGGCCGCCCGCGGAGACGGTGACCTCGCCGTACCGTCCGAGCTGGTAGACCTCGGTGGCGGTGAGCCGCTGGCCGAACCGCAGCAGCATGCCCTCGTACCGCTCCAGGGTCGCGCCGCCGCGCAGCGGCAGCCGGACCCGGGCCGGGGCGACCCGTCCCGTGCCGCACACGTCGACGGCGGAGACGGGCGACAGTTCGGTGAGCCCGTTGTACTCGACGGCCTTGCCGGTGACGAGGACCCGGTCGCCGACCGCGACCTCCGCGGTGGAGTAGACGAAGAGCCCGTCGGACGTGCGCGGGTCCCGGTCGGGCGTCGGGTCCTGGACGAAGAAGCCCTTGAGCTGGTCGGACCGCTGGAAGTCCGCGGTGACGACGCCCTCGACCCGGACGGTCCGCCCGGCGAGCGGGCCGGCGTCCCCGCTGCCCTGCACGTCGGCGATCTGGTGGTCGGCGGGGGTGCCGCAGGTGGGCGGCTCCGCCGCGGCGGCCGCCGACACGCCGGCGGCGAGGCCGGCGGCCAGGACGGTCGCGAGTGCTGCTGCTGTTCGGCGCATGGCGGGAGAGTAGGGCGGCGCGTCGGCGGGTCGGCGAACCGTTAATGAAGACTCCACCAATTTGCAACGGAATGTCGCAATCTTGGGCGGGACTCGACCCGGCCTTTGCGAAACGGTGCGCGGGCCCGGTTGGATTACCGGCTGGAGGCGCGTACCGCAACCCCCGAGGAGGGCCGTGACCGTCCCGCCCGCCCGCTCCGAGCCGCCGGTCCCGCCCGTCCGCTCCGAGTCGCCCGTCCCGCCCGTCCCGTCGGAGTCGCCCGGCGGGAAGTACGCCCGCACCCGCGACATCGTCGCCGTGTTCGTCGTCCTGCTGATCGCCACGGCGGTGCTCGTGGTCGTGCTCGTCCAGGCGTGGCCGGAGGGCCCCCGGATCGGCCCGGACGGGCGCACCGAGATCACGCCGGGCACGAGGACCGCCCACTTCCCGGGCTGGTCGCCGACGCTGTCGCGGGAGACGAGCCTGTTCATCATCGTGATGGCAGGCGGGGCCCTCGGCGGCATCGCGCACGTCCTGCGGTCGTTCTACTGGTACATCGGCAACCGGGCGCTGCGCCGGAGCTGGCTGGCGATGTACCTGCTGCTCCCGTTCGTCGGCGCGCTGTTCGGCCTCATCGTCTACCTGGTGGTGCGCGGCGGCCTGACCTCCCCGTCGGGCGGGGCGGCCGACATCAACCCGTACGGGATCACGGCCATCGCCGCGCTCGTCGGCCAGTTCTCCCGCGAGACCGCGGAGAAGTTCCACAGCGTCTTCGCGACGCTGCTCGCGCCCGCGCCGCAGGGCCGCGACCACGTCCTGACGCCGCAGGTGACCGGGATCGAGCCGGTCAGCGGCCCGCCCGGAACGCGGGTCACCATCACGGGGACCGGCCTGGCGTCCGCGACGGTCGTGCTGTTCGGCACGGCGCGGTCGCCGGCCGCGGACGTGACCGACACGCTCGTCCGGGCGGTCGTCCCGGAGGGGGCCACCTCGGCGTCGCCCATCGTGCGCACCCCGGCCGGCGCGGCGGCGAGCGCGGAGGCGTTCGTCGTCGAGCCGCCTACTTAGCGTCGCGCCAGTGGTCGTGCCAGGCGTCGTAGGCGGCGCCGGGCAGCACCCGCGGCAGCTCCGACGTCGGCAGCCGGCCCAGTTCCGCGCCCGTCCGCGCGGCGCCGAACTGCAGCTCGGTGGCGTAGGCGGTGCGGTGCAGGCTGCGCGGGCCCGCGACCAGGCACGTGTGCCGGGGGCCCGGCAGCTCGCCGTCGGGGATGGCGGCGCCCACCGCGAGGCTGTTGGAGACCGTCACCCAGGCGCCGAGCTCGGTGACCCGCGCCTCGGCGCCCTGCTCCTCCCAGCGGTGCTCCAGGATCGGCTTGGAGAAGATCGGGACGAGCAGGTGCGACACCCCGCACGCCAGCAGCTCCCGGTCCCAGCGGATCGAGCGGCCGAGGTCCTCGCAGATCAGCACGGCGAGGCGGCCCAGCGAGGAGTCCAGCACGCTGATCCTGCGGCCGGGGCGGATGTGCTCGGCGGCGGTGCCGGTGTCCGGCGCGTCGGGCAGCCGCCACAGCCGCATCTGCGCGGCGTCCAGCGTGAAGCCGGACAGCTTGTCCTGGACGAGCAGTTCCCGCCCCGTCCAGCGGTCGAGCAGGACGGCGCGGTTCGGCGGCGGGTCCCCGCCGCCGAGCGGGCCGCTGCCGAGCAGGAGGAAGCGCAGCGGCCGGCGGGTCCGGTCGCGCCCGGCCGTGTCGAACGCGACCTCCTTCCAGTGCTCCAGCAGCGCGTCCGACAGCGACGCCTCGGGCATCACGGCGAGCTGCGCGCCGGACTCGTCCAGCGTCCGCAGGATCGCCTTGATCCGGCTGCGCAGCCCGGAGGAGTCCATCGGGCGGAGCCGGTAGACGGCCGCGCCGTCCCGCTCGGCGAACTCGATCTCGACGTCGTCGTAGGTCTCCAGCATCGGCGCGCAGCCGACGGCGACCGGCTCGTCCCGGCTGAAGTGCGGGTCCTGGACGGTGGGCAGGACCGCGTGGTCGATCATGTCCCACGCCTCCGGCGGGACGCGGTGCACGCCGAAGAACTCGGCCTTGGACCGCAGCCCGCGCGGCCGGCCGGGGAACGCGCAGCGGGGCAGCAGCGCGCCGGTCGTGCCCGGCCCGTTGAGCCTGCCCTCGGTCAGGTAGGTGACGAGCACTCCGGCCAGCGCCGGCGCGCCGTGGTAGGGCGCATAAGGGCTGGCGTGCGCGAGCGCGATGTCGAGCCCGAGCAGGACCATGAACCGGCCGCGGTCGCCGTACTCGGCGATCATCTCCTCGGTGACGGCCGGGTCGAGGACGCCCCGGTCCAGGACGATCTCGCCGATCTCGTTCGCGCGCCGCCGCACCAGCTCGTCCTCGTACCACCGGGTGGCCGTCCAGCCCTGGAAGACGTCGTCGGGCATCGCGTCGTAGAGCTGGACGAAGAGATCAGCTGGTTCGGCCGGGTGGGCGGCTGCTGCCAACTGATCCTGCATAAGCGCCCCCGGGGGTCGACAAGGCACGGTCACTGGTGGTGGGTCGATGCTAACTCTCCCGCGCCCGCCGTACCGTGTCGTCCGCAACAGAGCGGCGGAGGCACGTGAGGCGCACATCACTTGACATTCACTTGGCATGGGCGCACGCTGGAGGAGTCCGGCGATGCTCGTCGACCCAGGAGTGAGCCGTGAACCCGTCCAGCGACACCGCCCCCGACTATCGCGACCGGAGGACCGAGATCCGGCGCCTCATCGACGCGATGGAACACGCCAAGGTCATCGGCGACGGCCACTTCTCGGCGCTCGGCATGCTGATCACCGACGCCTCGCTGAGCGCCGACGAGCCGGCCCTGACCGAATGCCAGGACGGCCTCCAGTGGCTGCACCGCCACTATCTCGACGTCGACGCCCTCGACGGCGCGCAGCGCGAGCAGCACGGGCGCATCCTCGGGATGATCGACGTCGTGCACTGGGCGCTGAAGCGGCTGCCGTCCGGCCTGCAGCTCGCGCTCCAGCCCGACGGGTACGCCGCGCGCTTCCTGGTGGCCGTGGCCCGCCGGGAGGGCCTGTCCAACCAGCAGCTCGCCGCCGAGCTCGGCACCGACGAGACCGAGATCAGCCGCGTCGGCCGCAAGCTGCTGTCCGCGGGCGTCGTGTGGCGGCGCAGGGAATGGCGGCACAACGCCTGGGACCTCACCCCGCGCGGCCGGCACTACCTGGAGACCTCCGGCCTGCTGCCCGCCGACCCCGGGCCGGACCGCCCGGCCGAGCGGCACCGGCACTCCCACTCCCCGGACGCCGTCCCGCGCCGTGCCGAGGCGCCCCGCCCGGCGCCGTCCCGCGACCGCCCGCGCCCGGCCGAGGGCTGAACAGCGCCCGCTCAGGAGCGGCGCGCCAGCGGCAGCGCGAGCAGGATCACCGCGGCCGTCAGCCCGAACGCGGCCGGGAAGCCGGCCTGGGCGGCGGCCACCCCGAACGCGGCGCCGCCCACGCCCATGCCGCCGTCGTAGCCGATGTTCCACAGGGCGCTGACCGTCCCGTACGCGGACGCGGGCGCCCGCTCGTACATCATCGCCAGGCTCGCGTTCTGGGTGACGCCGAAGCCCGCGCCGAACAGCACCATCGAGCCGAACACGGCGGCCGGGTGCGGGACGAGGACCAGCAGCGCGATCCCGGTCCCGGCGACGGCCAGCGCGGGCGCCAGCAGCCGCGCGGCGCCGTGCCGGTCGCCGGCGCGCCCGGCCCACCAGCGGGCGGCCGTGGTCGCGGCCGGCTGGACGAACAGCGCCGCCGCCGCGACGCCCCCGGCCGGCACCGCCTCCGGCAGGAACGTGATCAGGATGCCCGCCGCCATCGCCGTCGCGGCGAACGCCGCCGCCGGGCGCAGCAGCGCCGGCGACCGCAGCCCCGCGACCATCCCGAGCGGCCGCTCCGGAGCCGGCGCGGGGGAGGCGGCGCGGGTCGGCAGCCGGTTCGGGATGCCGGGCAGCAGCACGAGGGCGGCGAGCGCGAGCACCGCGCTCGCGACGAAGACGGGCGGGTAGCCGACCCGGTCGGCGAGCCACACGCCGAGCGGCAGCGCGAGCACCGCGGGCGCCCCGGAGGTGATGCCGAACAGGCCGAGCGCCTCGCCGCGCCGCCCCTCCGGCGCGAGCGCCGCGACCAGCGCGTTCGGCAGCACCACCGCGACGCCGAAGCCGAACCCGCGCACCAGGCTCGCCCCGATGATCACCGCCGTGCCGGACGAGGCCGCCAGCGCGAGCGGCGGCAGGGCGAGCAGCAGCGTGCCGGCCGCGAGCACCGTCCGGTACCCGAACCGGGTGAGCAGCCGGGGGAGGGCGAGCTCGGCGAGGACCGTCGTCAGCATCAGCGCGCCCGTGGCGAGGCCCGCGCCGGCGCGGCCCGCCCCGCCGTCGACCGCGTACATCGGGACGACCGACAGCAGCAGGAAGACGCCCGCCAGGCTCGTGACGGTGGCCGCGAGCACCAGCACCAGCGGCCGCGTGACCAGGCGCGGACGGGTCCCGCCGGCGCGTGCGTCGTCCCGCGGTGACTCCCTCATGCCCGCGACATTAGGCGACCCTCCCGACATCGCGGTTGTTGAGTTGGTTGCTAAGAACACCGCCTGACGATGTGAGAAGAGTTCATTACGCGCGCGGGGCGTGATCGGCACAGTCGTCAGCATTCGATGTCGCGGCCCACCCCCCTGGAGCAGGAATGCGCCTCCGCACCTTGTTCAGCACCGCCGTACTCGGCGCGGCGCTCGCCGTACCGGTCACGGCGCCCCAGGCCATGGCGGCGCCGCCGGGCTGCGACGCCACCGACGCCGACATCTACGCGGCGCCGCCGGCGGCGGTCACCGGGAAGCCGGGCGACCTGCTCGCCTGCCGTCCGGCGAAGCTGACGAACATCCCCGGCGACGTCCCGATGAAGGCGTGGAAGGTCCGGTACGTCTCGACCGACGCCAAGGGCCAGAAGAACATCGTGACGGGGACGGTCGCGATCCCGGACGCCGCCTGGACGAAGGGCGGCTCCCGCCCGACGGTCGCGTTCAACCCCGGGACGCTCGGCTCCGGCCTGCAGTGCGCGTTCTCCAAGCAGCTCGCCGGCCAGTACGTCGACATGTACGAGGGCGGGAACCTGCAGCTGTTCCTCAAGGCCGGGTTCGCGGTCGCCGCCACGGACGGGGCCGGGTACCTGAACGGGCAGGTCCACACGTACATGATCGGCGCGAACGCGGGGCACGCGCTGCTCGACGTCGTCCGGACGTCCCGCCAGATCCCCGGCGGGACGCTCGGGGCGGACGGCAAGGTCGGCATCTCCGGCTACTCCGAGGGCGGCGCCGCCTCGCTGTGGGGCGCGCAGCTCGCGTCGTCCTACGCGCCGGAGCTGAACGTGGTCGGCGCGGCGGCGGGCGGCGTGCCCGGCGACCTGAAGCTGACCGCCAAGCAGCTGAACGGCAGCTTCTTCGCCGGGTTCCTCGCCGACGCGCTCGTCGGGCTGCACGCCGCCTACCCGGAGATGCCCTTCACCGAGCTGATGAACGACAAGGGCCGGCAGGCCATCGAGGACGTGCGGACGAACTGCCTCTTCGGGACGCTCGCGGTGTTCCTCGGCGCCCGCGTCGAGAACTTCTCCACCGACAAGCTCACCCTGGAGCAGCTCTACGCGCTCAAGGGCCCGGACGGCGTGACGTGGAGCGAGATCGTCGACCGGCAGAAGCTCGGCGTGGACATCGGCACGCCCTCCTCCGGCGCCCGGTACGAGATCGGCTTCCCGGTCTTCCAGTACCGCGGCTGGCTGGAGGAGATCATCCCGCACGAGACCGAGGACGGCACCCGGCAGGCGTACTGCAAGGCCGGCATCAACACGACGTGGAAGAACACCTACCCGACCGAGCACCTGTCGACCGACTGGGGCGCCGCCGGAGACGTGGCGAACTTCCTCGGCGACCGCTTCGACGGCAAGCCCGTCCAGGGCAACTGCTGAGCTAAGGAGATCAAGGACATGACAGCGGGTGTCGCCGATATCGGCAACCGAACGCCGCAGCCGGACATCTCCGGCACGGTCCCGTTGCCCGAGCGCATCGCGGTCGTGGTGTTCGTGGTCGCGCCGATCCTCGGGCTGCTGGCGGCCGTCCCCCTCCTGTGGGGCTGGGGACTCGGCTGGACGGACGTCGCCATCTTCGCCTTCCTCTATCCGCTCAACGCGCTCGGCATCACGGTCGGCTACCACCGGCACTTCACGCACGGCGGTTTCAAGGCCAAGCGGTGGCTGCGCATCGCGCTCGCCGTCCTCGGCGGGCAGGCGATGCAGGGGTCGGTGGTCCGCTGGGTCGCCGACCACCGGCGCCATCACAAGTACTCCGACCAGGAGGGCGACCCGCACTCGCCGTGGGCGTACGGGCCGGGCGTGTGGGGCCTCACCAAGGGGCTGTATCACGCGCACATGGGCTGGCTGTTCAGCAAGGACCGCACGTCCCGCAGCAAGTACGCGCCCGACCTGCTCAGGGACAAGGACATCCGGTTCCTGTCCCTCGACCCGGTCTACGCGCTGATCGTGCTGTCGACGTTCCTCGTCCCGATGGGGCTCGGCGCGCTCCTCACGTTCTCCTGGCACGGTGCCCTCACGGCGCTGTTCTGGGCGGGCCTGATGCGCGTGTTCGTCGGCGAGCACGTCACGTTCTCCATCAACTCCATCTGCCACGTGTTCGGCAAGGAGGACTTCAAGACCCGGGACAAGGCCCGCAACGTGTGGTGGCTGGCCATCCCGTCGTTCGGGGAGTCCTGGCACAACCTGCACCACGCCGACCCGACCTGCGCGCGGCACGGCGTCCTCAAGGGCCAGATCGACATCAGCGCCCGCGTCATCTGGCTCTTCGAGAAGCTCGGCTGGGTCTGGGACGTCCGCTGGCCCGACCACGAGCGCCTCGCCTCCAGGCGCGTCATCGACACCGGAGAAGCAGCATGAAGGACCTCCCCGCACTCGACCGGACCCCGCTGATCGAGCGGCTCGCCCGGTTCGCCAAGGACTTCCCCGGCGACCGCGCGTACACGTTCATGGACTACATGACGGACCCGGACGGCGTCGCGACCCACGTCACCTGGGGCGAACTGGACCGGCGCGCCCGCTCCATCGCCGCCGCGATCCGCCGCGCGACCGAGCCGGGGCGGCGCGTCGCGCTGCTCGCCCCGCAGGACCTGCACTACGTCACCGGGTTCCTCGGCGCGATGTACGCCCGCGTCATCGGCGTCCCGCTGTTCTCCCCGGACCTGCCCGGCCACGGCGACCGGCTGCTCGCCGTCTACCAGGACGCCGAGCCCGACGTCGTCATCACCACGCGCGCGTCGCTGCCGGCCGTCGAGGCGTTCCTCGGCGGCGAGTCCGTGCGCGCGCCGGCGGAGGTCATCGTCGCGGACGAGGTGGACGCGGCGCTCGACTGGGCGCCCGAGCCGATCGACCCCGACGACGTCGCCTACCTGCAGTACACGTCCGGGTCGACCCGCACCCCGGCCGGTGTCATCATCACGCACGGCAACTTCGCGACGAACGCCGAGCAGCTGTGGCGGACGTTCGAGGGCATCCCGCGCGAGTCGTCCGGGGTGAACTGGCTGCCGGTGTTCCACGACATGGGCCTGGTCACCACGGTCGCGCTGCCGCTCGTCTACGGCAACCCGGGCGTGATCATGGACCCGGTGGCGTTCATCATGCGCCCCGTCCGCTGGCTGGAGCTGCTCAGCGAGCAGGAGCACGCGTTCACCGGCGGGCCCAACTTCGCCTACGAGTACCTCACCGCGCAGGTCACCGAGGAGGAGAAGGCCAAGCTCGACCTGAGCGGCGTGCAGGTCTTCATGAACGGCGCGGAGCCGATCCGGGAGAGCACCCTCACCGGCTTCTACGAGGCGTTCAAGGACTGCGGGCTGCGGCCGGAGGCGCAGGTGTGCGCCTACGGCCTGGCCGAGGCGACCGTGTACGTGTCGGCGTCGTCGCGGTTCCGGACGCCGACCCGCGTCGCGTTCGACCACGAGGCGCTCCGCCGCGGCACCGCCGAGCCGTGCGACGCCGGCGCGCCCGGCGCGATCCAGCTGATCGCGTGCGGGACGTCCTACGGCCAGCACGCCGTCATCGCCGACCCGGAGAGCGGCGTCCGGCTGACGGACGGGAAGGTCGGCGAGATCTGGGTGCACGGCCCGAACGTCGCGGCCGGCTACTGGGGGCGTCCGGAAGCGACGAAGGAGACGTTCCAGGCGGAGCTGTCCGGCACGGTCGGCGACCTGCCGCGCGGGCCGTGGCTGCGCACCGGGGACCTCGGCGTCCTGCACGGCGGCGAGCTGTTCGTCACCGGCCGGATCAAGGACCTGGTCATCGTGGACGGCCGCAACCACTACCCGCAGGACATCGAGTTCACCGTGTCCGGCGCGCACAAGGCGATCCGCAGCGAGTACACCTGCGCCGTCTCGGTCGACGCGCACTCCGGCGCGGGCGACACCGAGGGCCTCGTGGTGATCGCCGAGCGGAACCGGCGGGTGCCGGTCGCGCTCCTCGACGTCGCGGAGGTGGCGCGGGCGGTGCGGGCGGCCGTGAAGCAGCAGCACGACCTCCGGGTCCACGACTTCGTGCTGATCGAGCCCGGTGGCCTGCTGCGCACCAGCAGCGGGAAGATCGCCCGGTCCGCCTGCCGCCGGGCCCACCTCGACGGGACGCTGCCGGTCACGGAGGTCACCGCGCGCGCCGAGTGACGCTCACGCCTGCTCCCCGTCCGCGCCGTCGCGCAGCCAGACGGGGAGCAGCAGCATCAGCTCCAGCCGGATCGCCGGGTCCTCGATGTCGTAGTCGAACAGCTCGTGGAGCTGCGCGAGCCGGTACCGGACGGTCTGCGGGTGCACGCACAGCGCGTCGGCCGCGTCCGTCGCGTTGAAACCGTGCTTCAGGCACTCCAGCAGTGTGACCGCGAGCCGGGACCCGCGGTGCGCGCCGAGCGCGGTGAGCGGCGCGAGCCGGCGCCGCGCCGCCGCCGCGGCGAGCGTCCACCCCTCCTGCAGCAGCAGGTCCGGCATGTGCCGGTCGGCGTGCACGAGGCCGGTCCCGGCCCGGCCGAGCCGCCCGGCCGCCAGCAGGTCCAGCGTCCGGTGCGCCCAGTGCAGCGACACCGCGGCCTGGTCGGCGGGCACCGACGGGCCGACCGCGCCGGTCCAGCCGCCGAGGGTGGCGGTGAGCCGGTCGGGCCCGCCGGGCCGGTCCGGGTCGGGCATCACCAGGCACGGCCGGCCCCGGTCCAGGCCGCTCAGCAGGAGCGGCGGCAGCCCCGCGGGCCCCTCGCCGCCGCTGCCGGGGCGCGGTGACAGCACGATCACCGCGAGCCGCTCGGGCAGCGCCCAGCCGGCCAGGTTCGCCTGCTCCACGACGACGTCCCGCGGCGCCGCCGGGTCCGACAGCAGCAGGCTCAGCAGCCGGCCGCGCCGCTGCTCCCGCTCGCCCGCCGCCTTCTCCCGCGCCCGCGCGTACCCCTGCGCGGCGGCGGACGCGAGCAGGTCCAGGTAGGCGAAGTTCACCTCGGTGAGCGCGATCGCCAGCTCGCGCGGCTTCTGCAGCCGGTCGGCCTCGCGCGACAGGTACCGCCACGCCGTCCGGGACGCGACCCGCAGCGCGTTCTGCAGGTGCTCCAGCGAGCGGCCCTCCATCGCCTCGCCGTACCCGATGTCGAAGAAGACCTGGTGGACCTCCTTCCAGGACGCGTCCGGGTCGGCGATCATCTGCACGAAATGGCCCATGCCGCGGGTCACCGCGACGCGCATCACCTCGACGTACACGGGGTCACCGGGGCGGGCGTACTCGGGGACGTGCCGGAGCACCCCCTCCACCATGATGTCGGCCAGTGCCGGAAGGTGCGGGCGGATCCACTGCGCCTCCTCGCGCGGAACGTCCCGCCACGGCTCGCCCGACAGATCGTCGGTCTCCGCGGATCGCTCGTACAGCTCCGTCACAGTGCCACCTCCGTCAGCGAACACCCGGGCCGCCAGGCTAAGTAACCTGCATCACACACGACACTCACATCAGTGACAACGCCATCTCCTTCGTTGTCATACGCGGCGAAGAACCACGTGGGGGGACCTACCGAACCTCGCTCCGTTTTATAGCGCCGGGACGGAGGGCCACCGCACGCGAGGCTCCCGTTTCGGGGCGGTGCGGGCGGGTAGCGCTCTGCAACGGAGGTCGCCTGATGGATCGTGGAGCCGTGCCCGTCGTGGCGGAGGACGGGCGGCGGCGGATCGCCCGTACCGATGTGCTGCTCGCCGAGCCGCGGCTCGCCGAGGCGGCCGGCCGGCTGGGGCGCGGGGTGGTCAAGGCGGCCGTCGTCGCGGCGCAGCGCAGGGCGCGGGCGGGCGACATCCCGCCCGGCGCGGTGGCCGACGCCGCGGTCGCCGCCCTGCCGGTGACGGCGGCGGGGCTGCGGCCCGTCATCAACGCGACCGGCGTCCTGCTGCACACCAATCTCGGGCGCGCGCCGCTGTCGGACGCCGCGCGGGAGGCCGTGGCCCTGGCCTCGGGCGCGACCGACGTGGAACTGGACCTGGCGACCGGGCGGCGGGCGCGGCGGGGCCGGTCGGTGCTGGCGGCGCTGGTGGAGCGGGTGCCGCGGGCCGAGGCCGCGCACGTCGTCAACAACGGCGCGGCGGCGCTCGTGCTCGCCGCGATCGCGCTCGCGCCGGGGCGGGAGATCGTCATCAGCCGCGGCGAGATGGTGGAGATCGGGGACGGGTTCCGGATCCCCGAGCTGCTCGCGGCGACCGGCGCGCGGCTGCGGGAGGTCGGCACGACCAACCGCACCACACCGGACGACTACGCGGCGGCGGTCGGCGAGGAGACCGGGTTCATCCTGAAGGTGCACCCGTCGAACTTCCGGATCGAAGGGTTCACGCGGGGCGCCGACGTCGCGGAGCTGGCCGGGCTCGGAGTGCCGGTCGTCGCCGACATCGGGTCGGGACTGCTCACGCACGAACCGCTGCTGCCGGACGAGCCCGACGCCGCGTCCATGCTCGAGGCGGGCGCGCAGCTCGTCACGGCCAGCGGCGACAAGCTGCTCGGCGGGCCGCAGTGCGGGCTCGTCCTCGGGCGGGAGGAACTGGTGCGGCGGCTGGCGCGGCATCCGATCGCGCGGGCGCTGCGGGTCGACAAGATGACGCTCGCCGCGCTGGAGGCCACCGTCCGGGGGCCGCGCACCCCCACCGAGGACGCGCTGCGCGCCGACGCGGCGGTCCTGCGCGAGCGGGCCGAGCGGATCGCGGCGCGGCTGCGGGACGGCGGCGTCGACGCGGCCGCCGTGGACAGCGCGGCGGCGGTCGGGGGCGGCGGCGCGCCCGGCGTCGTCCTGCCGAGCGCGGCCGTGTCGGTGCCCGAGCACTGCGCGGCGCGGCTGCGGCGCGGCGTCCCGGCCGTGATGGGACGGGTCGAGGACGGGCGGTGCCTGCTCGACCTGCGGCCGGTGCCGCCCGAGCGGGACGACGACCTGGCCGCGGCGGTCCGGGCGGCGGCGGTCCGGGCGGCGGCGCGATGATGCACGTCGTCGCCACGGCCGGGCATGTGGACCACGGCAAGTCCACCCTCGTCCGCGCCCTGACGGGGATGGAGCCCGACCGGCTGGAGGAGGAGCGGCGGCGCGGCCTGACGATCGAGCTGGGCTTCGCCTGGACGACGCTGCCCGGCGGCGACCGCCTGGCGTTCGTGGACGTTCCCGGGCACGAGCGGCTCGTGAGCACGATGCTCGCCGGTGTCGGGCCCGTCCCGGCGGTCATGTTCGTGGTGGCCGCCGACCAGGGCTGGCAGCGGCAGTCGGCGGAGCACCTGGCGGTGCTGGACGCGCTCGGCGTCCGGCGCGGGCTCCTCGCCGTCACGCGCTGCGACCTCGCCGACCCCGACCTGGCCGATCTGGCGCGGGAGGAGGCGCTCGCCCACATCGCCGCCACCTCCTTCGGCGAGGTCGAGGCCGTCATGGTCAGCGGCGCGACCGGTGCGGGCCTGGACGACCTGCGCGCCGCGCTGGAGCGGCTGACCGCGTCCCTGCCCAGGCCGGACGCCGATGCCGACGTGCGGCTCTGGATCGACCGCGCCTTCACCGTCCGGGGGAGGGGCACCGTCGTGACCGGGACGCTCGGCGCCGGGACGATCCACGCCGGCGACCGCCTCGCCATCGGCGGCGGCCTCGCCCGCGTCCGCGGCCTGCAGAGCCTCAAAGAAGACCACGACCGCGTCGGCGCCGTCGCCCGCGTCGCCGTCAACCTGCACGGGAGCGTCGCCGCGGCGGGCCGGGGCGAGGCGCTGCTCACCCCGGGACGCTGGCTCACCGCCGACGTCGTCGACGTGCGGCTGCGCGGCGAGCCGGCGCACGACCTGCCGCGCGAGCTGACCCTGCACGTCGGGTCGGCGGCGGTGCCGGTCCATGTGCGGCCGCTCGGCGGCGACACCGCGCGGCTGGCGCTGCGCCGCCCGCTGCCGCTGCGGGCCGGCGACATCGCGCTGCTGCGCGACCCCGGCGCGCACCGCGTCCCGGCCGGGGTGACGGTGCTGGACGTCCGCCCCGAGCCGTTCCGCAGGCGCGGCGCGGCGGCGGCGCGCGCCCGCGAGCTCGCCTCGGTCGGCGCGCGGCCCGACGGCGCCGCCGAACTCCGCCGCCGCGGGCTCATCACGCGGGCCGAGCTGGTGGCGATGGGCTTCCCCGTCCCGTGCGCACCGGTGGCGGGCGACTGGCTCGCCGACCCCGGCCACTGGGACGACCTGCGCGAACGCCTCATCACGGCGGTCGAGGAGCACGCCGCCGCGCACCCGACCGATCCCGGCCTGCCCGCCGACGCCGCCCGCCGCGCCCTCGGCCTGCCCGACCGCGCCCTCGTCGAGGCACTCGCCGCCGGCATGCACCGCCGCGACGGCCGGATCTACGGGGAGACGACCGCGCCCGAGCTGCCGCCGCCCGTCCGGGAGGCCGTCGACGCCCTGCGCCGGGAGCTGGGCGCGGCGCCGTTCCAGGCGCCCGACGCGGGCCGGCTCGCCGAACTCGGCCTCACCCCGAGGCTGCTCGCCGCCGCCGCCGCGACCGGCGCGCTGCTGAAGGTCGGCGACGGCATCGTCCTGCTGCCCGGCGCCGACGCCCGCGCCGCCGCCCTGCTCGCGGGCCTGCGCGCCCCGTTCACGCTGAGCGAGGCGCGCCGCGCGCTCGGCACCACCCGCCGCGTCGCCGTCCCGCTCCTGGAGCACCTGGACGAGCAGGGCTACACGGTCCGGGTGGACGACCTCCGGCGGCGCTGCACCCGGGAGGGGTAGATGAAGAGACTGACCCAGTACGCGCACGGCGGAGGATGCGCCTGCAAGATCCCGCCCGGCGAGCTGGAGGACGTCGTCGCCGGCCTGGACACCGTCCCCGCGGCGCCCAACACCGAGCTGATCGTCGGCCTGGAGACCGGCGACGACGCCGCCGTCGTCCGCCTGCCCGGCTCCCGGGGCGGGCTCGCCGCCGTCGCCACCGCCGACTTCTTCACGCCGGTCGTCGACGACCCCTACGACTGGGGGCGGATCGCCGCGGCGAACGCCCTGTCGGACGTCTACGCCGTCGGCGGCCGCCCGCTCGTCGCGGTGAACCTGCTCGCCTGGCCCCGCGAGGTCCTGCCGTTCGACCTCGCCCGCGAGGTGCTGCGCGGCGGGCTGGACGTCGCCGCCGCGGCGGGCTGCCACGTCGGCGGCGGCCACAGCGTGGACGACCCCGAACCGAAGTACGGCATGGCCGTCACCGGCGTCGCCGACCCGGCCGCCCTGCTCCGCAACGACACCGGCAAGCCGGGCGTGCCGCTCACCCTGACCAAGCCGCTCGGCATCGGGGTCCTCAACAACCGGCACAAGGCGACCGGCGAGGTCTTCGCGCACGCCGTCGCGGCCATGGTGGAGCTGAACCGCGACGCGTCCGCCGCCGCGCTCGACGGCGGGGCCGTCTGCGCCACCGACGTGACCGGCTTCGGGCTGCTCGGGCACCTGTACAAGCTGGCCCGCGCGTCCGGCGTCACCGCCGTGGTCGACGCCGCCGCCGTCCCCTACCTGGACGGCGCCCGGGAGTCGCTCCGCGCCGGCTACGTCAGCGGCGGCACCCGCCGCAACCTGGACTGGGTCGCCCCGCACACCGACTTCGGCGCAACGTCCGAGGAGGACCGCCTCCTCCTGGCCGACGCGCAGACATCCGGCGGCCTCCTGATAGCGGGCGAGATCCCCGGCGAACCGATCATCGGCGAACTGCTCCCCGCCGGAGAATACCCCCTCATCATCCGCTAGCCCCCTGTTGATCTGCGGCGTGTTGTTGTTATGAGCGCCTCCATAACAACAACACGCCGCAGGTCAAC
>NZ_JBEYTW010000110.1:0-29169 GCF_040643275.1 Spirillospora sp. NPDC047418 | reverse complement strand
ACCGCTGTTGTGTGGGGGGTTTTTTTTTTTAGGGCGCCAAAAAAAAAAACCCCCCCGCCGCAGGTCAACGGATCCGGGGGCGGTTAGCGGTGGGTGAAGAGCGGGGTCCAGGAGCCGGCCCGGTCGGAGCGCTGGTAGCCGGTGAGGGGGGTGATCTTTCCCTTCAGGGTGACGAGCAGGAGCCGGTTGCGGAACTCGCCCTTGCCCTCGCACTTCTTCACGTCGCAGCCCATGGCGAACAGCCTGCCGTTGTCGGCCCATGCCAGGGCCTGCTGGATCGGGAGGACCGCGGCCTTCCGTCCGCTGTCCACATTGGTGACGGTGACGGCGGGGCCGGGAATCGGCCCGAACTCCGGCAGCAGGGTGCCGTCCGGGGACAGGCCGGCCTCTTCCTGGTCCCCGGCTTCGTACGGGGGCGCGGGCCGCCGCCGGCCGTCGAGGTCGTAGAAGATCTTGGTCGGGAGGGTGGCGGTCGGCGCCCAGATCAGCTTCCCGTCGCGGCTCCAGCCGAGGTCCTGCCGGCTGTTCCCGTTGTCGGACGACCCCGGCAGGGCGTGGAACGCGCCGGGTTCGGCCGTGCTGTCGACGATGTAGTACCCCGTCCTCGGCGGCTGTTCCGCCCCGTCCGGCGCGTCGGGATTCGAGGCGTAGGACGTCAGCAGCAGCCGGCGGCCGTCCGGCGACCAGGCGAGTCCGCCGACGGGCTTGCCGACCTTGATCCAGCGCGTGACCTCCTGCGTCTTCATGTCCAGCACCCCGACCTTGGACGTGGGGAGCGGCCCCCGCAGGACGGCCGCGCGCTGCATGCCGGGTGCGACGCTGAGGTAGGCCCAATCCGTCTTCTCGTACTTGCCCGCCGACGGGTTGTAGAGGTGCCAGGTGCGGCGGACGGTGCCCACGTCGGTGCCCATGTCGGCGCCCATCGGGGTGTTGCTCGTGTAGTAGGCGGCCACGGCCATGTGCCCGGCCGCGACGAGGTGGCGGGGGAACGCGCTGCCCAGGTCTGTACGCAGCGTCGTCTCCGACGACAGGGACACGGGTTCGAACGCGACCTCCGGCCGCGCCGTGCCGCCGGAGGCGAACAGCGCCACGGCGGTCGCCCCGGCCAGGAGCGCGCTCGTCCCGCCGACCAGCGCGATCTTGAATGAGCGGCGCCGGGTGCGTCCGCGCAGCGCGCGGTCGGCGAGGCCGGCCGGGACCCGCGCCTCCTCGGCCCACTCGTCCAGCGTGCTCTTGACGATCGTTTCGGGCTTCATTGCCGAGCCTCCTCGGGCTTCCGGTCGTTCGGTTCGGGGGCCGGTTCGGGGGCCGGCTGGGGGGCCAGCTCGGGGGCCAGCTCGCGCAGCCGCGCGAGGGAGCGGTGCGTCGTGCTGCGCACCGTGCCGACGCCGCAGCCGAGGATCCGGGCGACCTCCGCCTCGGGCAGGTCCTCGAAGAACCGCAGCACCAGCACCGCCCGCTGCCGGGACGTGAGGCGGGCCAGGGCCCCGCGCACGGTCAGCTTGAGGTCGACCGCCGCCGTGGCGTCGTGCGCGGCCTTCTCGGGCGGCGCGGCGACCCGCGTCTCGAGCCGCCGCCGCGTCCGCCGCCAGGTGCTGACCTGCTGGCGGTACAGGGTGCGCCGGACGTACGGCTCGGGGTCGTCGATGCCCGGCCAGTGCTTGGCCGCCTTGGCGAGCGCGGCCTGCAGCAGGTCCTCGGCCGCGTGCTGGTCGCCTCCGGCGAGCAGGTACGCCAGGCGCATCAGCGCGGCCGACCTCGTCTCCACGAACTCACGGAAATGTCGCTCTTCCGCGGCATCCATCGTCACCTCCGAATTGCTGTCCCCCTTCAGACGCTCCCGACCTCTTCCTGCTATGCCTGATACAGGACGCTTTCTGCGGCGCCTCCGACAACGGTGTTCGCGCGGTGGCGTTCGGTGACGGCGGCGTTCGGTGAGTCATTTCGGACGCTCCGTGACGTCCGGCGGAAGTTCCCGGAGGTGAGGTGTTCTTGCCATCGACCCGGCCGAAGCTGGTCGAAAGTCGACCTAGACTTTGCGCCCAGGGTCGCCACGGGTCATGATTTGCCTCACACAGGTCCCATAAGTAAGTAATTACCCCTTGTGTACGGCGCGCAACGCTGGGGGACGAACAGGGGAGGTTCCGTGGCGAACGAGGGTTCGACCACCACCGGGCGCCCGTGGGTGGATCTGCCGAGGGAACTGGCAGATCACATGCGGCCACACCTCGACGAGGTGGCGGACGACATGATCCAGGAGATCCAGACGCGCGTCAGGGAGTACGACCGGCCCGGAGACGGCTCCTATTCGGGGACCCTGCGCCTCGCCGTCGAGCGCGTCCTCCACTACTTCGTCGACCGGGTCGCCGACCCGGCGCACGATCCCGCCCCGGTGACCGACTTCTTCCGCGCCATCGGCCGCGGCGAGGCCGGCGAGGGCCGCAGCCTCGACGCGATGCAGACCGCGATGCGGGTCGGCGGCATGGTCGCGTGGCGCCGGATGACCGAGGGCGCCGAGGTGCTCCAGGTGTCGCCGCGCACGCTCGGCGCCGTCGGCGAGGTCCTGATGGAGTTCCAGGACGACCTGGCGCACGCCGCCGCCGAAGGGTTCTCGCAGGCGAAGGCCGCCGTCGCGGGCGAGATGCAGCGCCGCCGCAAGCGCCTGCTGGACCTGCTGTTCGCCGACCCGCCCGCCGCGCAGGAGGCCATCGCCGACCTCGCCGCCGCCGCGCACTGGCCCATCCCGCGGACGATCGCCGCGGTCGCGCTCGGCCGGCACCAGGACGCCAGGCAGCCCGCGTTCCCGCCGGACGTGCTCGCCGACCTGACCCGCCGCACCCCCAGCCTGATCATCCCCGACCCGGACGGCCCCGGCCGCGCCAAGCTCGTCGACCGGGCCCTGGCGGGCACCCTCGCCGTCGTCGGCCCGACCGTCCCGCTGATGGAGGCGGCGCGGTCCATCCAGTGGGCGCGCAAGACGCTGTCGCTCGTCCAGCGCGGCGTGATCGAGGCGGACAGCGGGGTGATCCGCAGCGTGGAGCACATGTCCACGCTGATCCTCTTCCAGGACGAGGGGCTCATCACCTCCCTCGCCGACCTGCGCCTGGCCCCGCTCGCGCACCTGCGGCCGAGCCAGCAGGACCGGCTCGCCGAGACGCTGCTGGCCTGGCTCCAGTCGGGACGCAACGCCAACGAGGTCGCGATGCGGCTGCACGTCCACCCGCAGACCGTCCGGTACCGGCTGCGCCAGCTGGAGGAGCTGTTCGGCGACCAGTTGCTCGACCCGGACCTGCGCTTCGACCTGGAGATCGTGCTGCGCGCCCGCGCGCTGCTGGCCGACAACGCGGGCGAGCGGATCATCCCGCCGGCCCGGGAGGCGGTCGGCGACTCCGGCGAGGTCGTCAGCATCCGCCGCACCTGACCCCGCGCGCGGGCCGCACCGCCCGGCGAGCCGGACGGTGCGGCAGGATGTCTTCCGGCCGACCGGAAGAGCAGTTCGACCCCAGGGGCAGGGAGCGTGAGCCTGACATGACCGAGGAGCCCGCCGTCCGCCAGGTCGGCACGCGGATCGTCTACGAGAACCCGTGGATGGTCGTCCGGGAGGACGAGGTCGAGCGGCTGGACGGCTCGCGCGGCATCTACGGCGTCGTCGACAAACCCGATTTCGTGCTGGTCGTCCCGCTGGAGGGCGACGGGTTCCATCTCGTCGAGGAGTACCGGTACCCGATCGGCAGGCGCACCTGGAGCTTCCCGCAGGGCTCGCTGCCCGGCCGCCAGGAAGCCGACCCCGAAGAGCTGGCCCGTCTCGAACTCGCCGAGGAGACGGGCCTGCACGCCGGGACGCTGACGCATCTCGGCCGCCTGAACTGCGCGCACGGGACGAGCGGGCAGGGCTTCAACATCTTCGTCGCGTCCGACCTGGAGGTCGGTGAGGTCGACCGGGAGCACGAGGAGCAGGACATGCGGGATCAGTGGTTCTCCCGCGACGAGTTCAAGGCGCTGATCCGGGAGGGCCGCATCACCGACGACTCGACCATCGCCGCCTACGCGCTGCTCATCATGGACGAGACAGGCTGAAGCAGTCCGCCGACTCGGCGATGGGCCGCCGCTCAAGGGCCTTCCGCGCGCGAGCCCGCGCGAGGTTGGCGCTCATCGCCGGCTCGTTCTCCGTCAGCTTGAAGGCGATCTGGCGCAGCGCGCACGTCCGCATCGGCTCGGGGAGCCGGTCCAGGGCGGGCACGGCGTCGGCGGACAGGCCCCGCAGGTACGGGACGTCGATCTTGCCGGTGTCCTTGTACCGGGCGACGTTGTGCTCGGCGATGAACCCGTCCGGGTTGAGCAGCGCCAGCGCGATCATCGCGGCCGCGCCGCTCGCCGCGACCGCGCGCGGCAGCCACGGGACGCGCCCCTTGACCACCCCGGCGACGGCGACGAGGACCACGACGAGGCCGAGCCACAGCTCGAACGCGTGTACCCACAGGCGCAGCCTCGTCCAGCCGAACGTCTGCTCGTACAGGTAGAGGCGCCGCAGCGCGACCGCGACGACGACGAGCGTCAGCGCGCACAGCAGCCCCAGCAGCACGCGGACGGTCGCACGGTCGCCCCCGTTCCCGGACGGCGCGTACCGCTTGGCGACCGCGACGACCAGCAGCACCAGCACGGTCACGACGACGAGCTGGAAGAACCCCTGCCGCGCGTACTCGGCGTACGTCAGCCCGGTCGAGCGCAGCAGTTCGTCCTTGTCGTCGGCCAGGAACACCCCGGCCTGGATCGCGCAGAACACCAGGAAGAGCAGGTCGAGCGCCGCGATCGGCACCGCCCACGACCAGCGTCCGGCGGGCCTGCCGGGCTCCGGGGCCAGCATGCGGAGCGGCGGCGGCGCCTGCCCGAGGTACGCGGCGGCGGACGCCAGCACCAGCGTCGCGGCGCCTGTGAACCCGTACACGAACACCGACAGCGCCGACACCTCGGGGACGAGCCCGGCGGCGATGCTGCCGAACGCCGCGTCCGCCCCGACGAACAGCGCGCCGAACACCGCGAGCAGCCCGCCCGCGATCAGGGCCGTCCGGATCGCCGGCCACCAGTTGCTCTTCTCGGACGTCACCGCCCCGTACGCGCCGCGCCCCGCCCACGGCAGCATGGCGCCCGCCGCCGGCACGACCGCGAGCCCGCCGAACAGGACCTCCGGCCACGACCGTCCACCGGACGCCGCGTACGAGCCGAGCGCGACGGCCAGCAGCAGCGCCGGGACGACGACCCACTCCGCCTCCCGGAACGCGGCGATCGCCGACAGCCCCACGGTGAGCACCCCGAACAAGACCGCGGTCCGGTTGACCCGCCCCGTCCGCCTCTTGGCGGCCTCCCGCTCTTTGACGGCGGGCCGCTTCCCGGCGGCGTCCTGCTCTTTGGCGGCGTCCCGCTTCCCGGCGGCGTCCTGCTCTTTGGCGGCGTCCCGCTTCCCGGCGGCGTCCTGCTCTTTGGCGGCGTCCCGCTTCCCGGCGGAGGGCCGGACGAGCCGTCCCGCCGACCACGCCGACGCCGCCGCCACGTACGCGACGGCCACGGCGGCGATCACGACACCGACCCCGAGCAGCCCCTCCCGGAACTGCGGCCCGACCGCGACGGCCCCGATCACCCCGGCGACCAGCACACCGGCCACGAGCGCCGGCGACATGGGCCGCGCGGGCCGCTTCCACGCCTTCAGCGCCTTCTCGAACTTCGTCGGCTGGTAGACGAACTGCGGCGGCGGAGGCCCGTACCCGGCCCGGGCCCCGTAGGGCACCGCCCCGCGCACCGCCGGAGAGGCCCAGCCCCCCGGCGGGGCGGGTTCGGGCGGGTTCGTGGGTGGGGTCGTCATGCGGGTTCTCCGATGTTCGGGGGGATCACGACGCGGATGCGGCAGCCGATCGGGGTGTCCAGGACGGTGATGTCGCCGCCGTGCAGGTCGGTGGCCCAGCTCGCGATGGCGAGGCCGAGCCCGGTGCCGCCGCCGGGCGTCCCCGGACCGGACACCGAGCCGCGGGAGAAGCGCTCGAAGACGCGGGCGCGCTCTTCGGGTGGAATGCCGGGTCCCTCATCGGTCACTTCGATGACCAGGCCGCCCGGCTGGTTCACGGGACGCGCGGTGACGGTGACGGGACGGCCGTCCGGCCCGTGCCGCGCCGCGTTGTCGAGCAGGTTCGCGACGATCTGGTGCAGCCGGTCGCGGTCGGCGACGGCGTGCAGGCCGAGCGTGACATCGGTTTCGAACACGGCCTCCGGGTGGCTGGCGCGGGCCTCGGACGTGACGTCGTCCACGAACTCGGCGACGTCGATGTCGGACCGGTTCAGCACCGACGCCCCGGCCTCGACCCGCGACAGGTCGAGGAGCTGGGTGACGAGCCGCCCGAGCCGCTCGGTCTGGTCGAGCGCCGTTTCAAGGACGTCCGGCGTCGCGGGCGTGACCCCGTCCGCGACGTTCTCCAGGACGGCCCGCAGCGCGCTGATCGGCGTGCGCAGCTCGTGCGACACGTTGGCGACGAACTCGCGGCGCTGCCGCTCGACCTCGGCGAGGTCGGCGGCCATCCGGTTGAACGCCTGCGCCAGCTCGCCGACCTCGTCCCGCGACGTGGCCCGCACCCGGCGGCTGTAGTCGCCGCGCGCCATGGCCCGCGCCGCCGCCGTCATCTCCCGCAGCGGCGCGGTCATCCCGTGCGCGAGCAGCTGTATCACGACCACCGAGATCAGCACGCCGACCGGCATCGTCTGCCGCGCCCGGAACCCCATCGGATAGCCCCACAGGACGATCAGGACGGCGACGCACGCGGTCACGACGACCACCACGCCGAACTTCACCTTGATCGACCGTAGCGGGTCGAGCGGCCGGGGCAGCCTTGTCCACAACCTGTGGATAACTGTGGTCACGACACGACCTCCAGGCTGTAACCCACCCCGTGGACCGTCCGGATCAGCCCCTGTCCGAGTTTCCTGCGCAACGCCTTCACGTGGCTGTCCACGACACGGGTTCCGGAGGCGTCCGCCCAGTCCCACACCTGCTCCAGCAGGACGGCGCGGGTGAGCACCGCCCCCCGGTTCCGCAGCAGGCAGGTCAGCAGGTCGAACTCGGTCGGGGTCAGGTGGACCTCGCGTCCGTCCCGGCGGACGCGCCGGGCCCGCTCGTCGACCTCCAACTCGCCGACCCGGACCGCCGAGCCGCCCGCAGCGCCGCCCGCCGCGTCGTGTGCCGCGTCCAGTGCGGGCCGCTCGACGCGCCGCAGCACCGCCCGGATGCGCGCGACCAGCTCGCGCATGCTGAACGGCTTGGTCACGTAGTCGTCGGCGCCGACACCGAGCCCCACCAGCAGGTCGGTCTCGTCGTCCCGCGCCGTCAGCATCAGCACGGGCACGGGACGCTCCGCCTGGACGCGTCGGCACACTTCCAGCCCGTCGAACCCGGGCAGCATCACGTCCAGCACGATGAGGTGCGGCTCGAAGGCACGCGCACGCTCCACGGCGGACGGCCCGTCCCCGGCCACCTCGACGGCGAACCCTTCGGCCTCCAGCCGGTCCGCCACGGCCCGTGCGATCGTCGGCTCGTCCTCGACGACCAGGACCCGAGTCTCGTTCCCAGTCACGTCCCAGACTTTAGGAGTCCGCTATGCGCACAACGAGGTTGAAATGTGCAGGACTCGTGAAGATCGCCCTTCTCCCCCGGGGGTTAAGGCCCGATGGGCCACAGATGGACGGGGGTGTTGGCGCGCTGGTGCTCCGCGTAGGAGCGGACCATCATGCGGAGGGCGTCGTGGCGCGGGGTGCCGTAGGACTCCTCGATGGCGTCGACGGTGGCGATCTGCCAGGCGGCGCCGGTCTGGCCGGTGACGCAGCGGCGTTCGATGATGCCGAGGAGGCGGTCGCGGCGGGCCGGGTCGACGCCCCAGCGGTCGAGGCCCTCGTAGGCGAGCGGCAGCAGTTTGCGGAGGACGAGTTCGGCGGCCGGGACCTCGCCCATGCCGGGCCAGTACTGGGTCGCGTCGAGGCCGTCGCGGGCGGCGCGGTGGAGGTTCTCCTCGGCGGTGGCGAAGGACATGCGGGTCCAGACGGGGCGGTCGGCCTCGGCGAGCATCCGGACGACGCCGTAGTAGAAGGCGCCGTTGGCGACGACGTCGGCGACGGTCGGCCCGGCGGGCAGGACGCGGTTCTCGACGCGCAGGTGGGGACGGCCCTTCACGACGGCGTAGATGGGACGGTTCCAGCGGTAGATCGTCCCGTTGTGGAGGGTGAGTTCGCCGAGTTCGGGGATGCCGCCTTCGTCCAGGACGTCGCGGGGCTCCTCGTCGTCGCAGAGCGGCAGCAGCGACGGGAAGTAGCGGGTGTTCTCCTCGAACAGGTCGAAGACGGACGTGATCCACCGTTCGCCGAACCAGACCCGGGGCCGGACGCCCTGGGTCTTCAGCTCGTCCGGACGGGTGTCGGTGGCCTGCTCGAACAGCGTGATCCGGGTCTCGTGCCAGAGCCGGTGCCCGAACAGGAACGGCGAGTTCGCGCCCATCGCGACCTGGGCGCCGGCGATGGCCTGGGCGGCGTTCCAGTAGGCGCCGAACTGGTCGGGGCTGACCTGGAGGTGGAACTGGACACTGGTGCAGGCGGCCTCGGGGATGATCGTGTCGGCGTGCATGCGGAGCGGCTCGTGCCCGGGGATGTCGATGCGCATCTCCTCGCCGCGCGCCGCGAAGATCTGGTCGTTCAGCATCTTGTAGCGGGCGTTGGAGGAGAGGGTCTCCTCGCCGATGTCGGAGCGCCGCAGCGTCGGCAGGATGCCGATCATGACGAGCCCGCCGCCGACCTCGTTGGCGCGGCCATCGGCGTGCTGGAGGTGGTCGCGGACCTCGGCCTCCAGCTCGCCGGTACCCTCCCCGCCCAGTTCGCGGGGCGGGATGTTGATCTCCAGGTTGAACTGGCCGAGCTCCGTCGCCCAGGCCGGGTCGGCGATCGCCTTCAGGACGTCCGCGTTGCGCATCAGCGGATCGCCGATCGCGTCGATCAGGTTGAGCTCGATCTCCAGGCCGATATGGGGGCGCTCGAAGTCGAACTGGGATTCGCCCAGCATGCGGGCCAGCACGTCGAGGCACCTGCGTACCTTGTCGCGATACCGCCGCCGGTCCTCGCCGCTGATGGTGACCGAAGCCACGTCCCTGCCCATGTGTCCGTCCCTGTGCTTCGGAGGAACCGTCATAAAACGGGATGTCCCGGTGAGCGAAGGTGAAAACCCGGCACCCGTTTTCGGGCTCCCCATTTGTGAGCCGTCGATAACGTGTGGCACCGGGAGGAAGCATGCGCATGCGCCCCCGGTCCATCCGGGCGAGGGACACGCTCGTGGCCGCCGTGATCGCCGCGCTCGTCTTCGGGATCACGGCGGCCGGCGTCGACGTCGCCGTGCGCGGCGCGGTCAAGGCCGATCTGCTCCGGCAGACCCAGGTGGAGGCCCGGCGGGTGAGCGGAAGCGTCCGCGACGGGTCGCTGCGGGGCCCGATCCCCGACCTCACCGACGGGCGCCTCCGCGTCCAGGTGGTCGAGCCCGGCGGCCGGGTGCGCAACGCCACACCCGCGGTTGCGGGCCGTCCGCCGGTGAGCAGACTCTGGCCGTCGAGCAACCTGCGCGTCCGCGACTACGTCGAGTGCCACGGCGGCTGGCCGGGCCGCGACTGCTACGTGATCGAGGCGGTCCGGGTCAGCACCGCGCCCGGCTCCGTCGTCGTGTACGCGTCCGAGCGGCTGCCGTCCTACCTCGTGACCGGGCTGCTGGAGGCGATGCTCGCGGCCGGCGTGCTGCTGCTCGCCGGGACCGCGGCGTGGATCACCTGGCGGGTCGTCGGCCGCACCCTCGGCCCGGTCGAGGCGATCCGCGCGCAGCTCGCCGAGATCAGCGCCACCGACCTGAGCCGCCGGGTGCCGCAGCCGCCGGGCGAGGACGAGATCGCGCAGCTCGCCCGCACCGCGAACGCGACGCTGGACCGGCTGGAGCGCGCGGTCGGGCGGCAGCGGCAGTTCGCCTCCGACGCCTCGCACGAGCTGCGCAGCCCCCTCACCGGGCTGCGCGCCAACCTCGAGGACGCCGCGACGCATCCCGAGGACAACGACCTGCGGGAGGTCGTCCGGTCGGCGCTGCACGACACCGACCGGCTGGAGTCGATCGTCACCGACCTGCTGCTGCTCGCCCGCATCGGCACCGGCGGGACGGCGATCCAGGAGCCGATCGACCTGTCCGCGCTGGCCGACGCCGAGATCGGCCGCCGCACGTCCCCGCTGGAGATCGTCACGGGGCTGCCGAGCGGGGTGGTCGTCCGCGGCGTGCGCATGCAGCTCGTCCGGCTGCTCGGCAACCTGCTGGACAACGCCGAGCGCTACGCCGACGCGTCCATCGCGGTGGAGGTGGCGCGGGAGGACGGCCTGGCGCTGCTCAGCGTCACCGACGACGGCCCCGGCATCGCGCCCGCCGACCGGGAGCGCGTCTTCGAGCGCTTCACCCGCCTCGACACCGCCCGCAGCCGGGACGCGGGCGGCACCGGCCTCGGCCTCGCGATCGCCCGCGAGGTCGCGCGGGCGCACAACGGGACGCTCCGGGTCGAGGACCACCCGTCCGGTGCCCGCTTCGTGCTGCGGCTGCCGCTCGTCCCGCCGCCCCTCCCGCCACCGGGACGCGAGAGGGGCCGCCCGAAACCGGACGGCCCCTCTTGACCAAGAATTTACGCGGTGCGGCTGCGGGAGCGGCCGCTCAGCCGGTCAGGCGCGGACGGCCTGGACCTCAAGCTGGATCTCGACCTTGTCGCTGAGCAAGGCCTTCTCGCCCTTCAGCGGGATGTTGAACTCGACGCCCCAGTCCTTGCGGTTGATCGTGGCGGCGGCGGAGAAGCCCGCGCGCGTCCCGCCCCAGGGGTCCTCGCCGACGCCGTTGTACTCGACCGTGAGGGTGATCGGACGGGTCACGTCCTTGATCGTCAGCTCGCCGTCCAGGAGGTACTCGCCGTCCTCGGCGCGCACGCCCTTGGTCGCGAAGGTCATGGTCGGGAACTTCTCGACGTCCAGGACGTCGGAGGTGCGCACGTGGGCGTCCCGGTCGGGGTTGCGGGTGTCGATCGAGGCGACCTTGATCTCGGCCGTCGCGGTGGACTGCGCCAGCTCCTCGGCGATCTGCACGGACCCGGTGAATTCGGTGAACGTGCCGCGCACCTTGGTCATCAGGTGGCGGATCACGAAGGTGACCTCGGAGTGCCCGGGGTCGATGTTCCAGGTCCCGGCGGTCAGCTCGGGGGCGACGGCGGCGATGCTCATGGGTGACTCCCTCTGGTAGACGCTTGAAACTTCAACGACCTTGTCGAAGGTTAGTTGAGGGTTCAAACACTTGTCAATCCCGGATTGTTCCACCGGCGGCGCCGGTGGTCCAGGGCGGGGTGCGGACAACAGCCTGCAACTCGGTCCATACGGCGTGCAACCCCCGGCCCGTCCCGTGCGTAATCAGTGGTCACAGAGGCGAGCCGGAGTCCCTCCGGCGGGATCATTGGGAGTCTTCGTGAGCGATGCACCACCGCGCGCCGTCCTGCCGAGGCCGGATGGAGTCCTGCCGAGGCCGCGCGCCGTCCTGCCGGTGACGGCCCTGCTGGTGACGGCCCTGCTCGTGGCCGGATGCGGCGGAGGCGGGCAACCCGCCACCGCAGGCGCGTCCCCGGCCGGCGGGACGACCGAGCTGCCGCAGGCGACCACCTACACGACCCTCGACGACCTGCCGCGGGACACCGCCGCCCCCACCGCGGGCGGCGGGACGGTCGTCCACCCCGCCGCCGCGACCCCGGTCTCCGCCAAGCCGGGCGCGCCCGCCGTCGCCGAGCTGCCGAGCACCCAGCTCAAGGGCCCCACCTGGGTGCCCGTGGTGGAGTCGCGGCCCGGCTGGCGCCGGGTGCTGCTCCCGAGCCGCCCCAACGGCGTGACCGGCTGGATCCCCGAGACCGGCCTCCAGACCGCCCGCAGCAGCCAGGTCGTCAAGGTCGACCTCGGCGACCGCAGGCTGGCGCTCTACAAGGCGGGCCGCAAGGTCGGCACCTGGACCGTGGCCGTCGGCGCGCCGAAGACCCCGACCCCCACCGGCCGGACGTTCCTGCTCGCCTCGCTCGCCCCCGCGAAACCGACGTACAGCCCGCTGATCCTGCCGGTCGGCGCGCACTCCGCGACGCTCGACACCTTCGGCGGCGGTCCCGGCACGGTCGCGTTCCACGGCTGGCCGTCGAACTCCGTCTTCGGCAAGGCCGTCACCCACGGCTGCGTGCGCGTCCCCGCGGACGCGCTGAAGCAGCTCGCCAAGGTCCCGCTCGGCTCGTCCGTCCTGATCACGGACTGACGACCCCCCTCCCCATCACGAACCCCCAAGGAGCAACAGTGCGTTTGTCGACCCTCACCAAGTGCGCGGCGGCCGCCGGCGCCCTCGCCCTGCCGTTCGCGGCGGCCCCCGCCGCGTCGGCGACGAGCGGCGGCACCGGCTCGGCCTTCGCGATCTCCGCGTCCGGCCCGGTCGCGATCCCGGCGACCCCGTCGGTGGCGTCGTCGTCGCAGCGGCCCGTCCGCAAGAGCGCCGCCGAGTTGCCCGCCAACCCCCTCGTGGAGGCGGGGCTGCTGAACGCCGCCGCCTGGTCCGGCCACGGCCGGGCGTCCGTCGCCGACCTGAAGGTGGCCAAGCTCGGCCTCTCCGCGCACGCCGTCACCGCGAAGTGCGAGAACGGCAACGGCGTCTCCCACCTGACGAAGGCCACGCTGAACGGCCGGACGCTGAAGCTCGGCGCCACCCCCAACACGGCGATCAACGCCGACCTGAAGGGCCTCGGGACCGCCACGGTCACGCTGAACAAGCACGTCAAGGACAAGGACGGCAGCCTCACCATCACCGCCATCGAGGTCGTCGCGACGCTCGCCGGCAAGACCCAGACGCTCAGCATCGCGTCCGTCACCTGCGGGAAGGCCGGGGACAACGGCGGCGAGCCGGGGCAGCCCGGGACGCCGGGCGAGCCCGGACAGCCGGCGAAGCCGGGCACGCCGTCCAAGCCGGACACCCCGCCGACCGAGGCCCCCGCCCCGACCCCGGTGACCGGAGACCTTCCCGTCACCGGCTGACCCGACGGCGGGGCCCGCGCACTCCGGGGACGCGGGCCCCGCCGCCCGGAATCGCGATAACCCGTGCCGGGCCGGGCCCCTCGCTCTAGAATTTCGTTCACCGTCGGCGAGCGAGAGGGGCCGTCCCATGGCCGAGCTGGACGAGGACGCGCTCAAGTCGCACATCCCCCATTCCGCCCGGGTCTGGAACTATCTGCTGGGCGGCAAGGACCACTTCGAGGCCGACCGGCGGGCCGCCGAGCACTCCATCAGCGTCAAACCCGACATGGTGGATCAGGCCCGCGCCGACCGGGCGTTCCTCGGACGCGCCGTCCAGTTCCTCGTCGCAGACGGCGTCCGGCAGTTCCTCGACATCGGCACCGGCCTCCCCACCGCGGAGAACACGCACCAGGTCGCACAGCGCATCGCTCCCGAATGCCGCATCGTCTACGTCGACCACGACCCGCTGGTGCTCACCCACGCCCGCGCCCTGCTGACCAGCAGCCCCGAAGGCGAATGCCACTACATCGACGCCGACCTCTACGAACCGGACAAGATCCTCGCGGAGGCCCGGAACCTGCTGGACTTCACCCGCCCGATCGCCGTCATGCTGGTCGGGATCCTGCACCACATCGAGGGCGTGGACGCGTCCCATGCGATCGTCCGCCGGATCATGTCGGACATGCCGTCCGGAAGCCGCCTGGTCATCAACCACCCGACCAGCGTCGTCCACGGCGAACGGTCGGAGCAGAGCGCCCGCAAGTGGAACGAGTCCGGCGGCAGGCCGACCGTCACCCTGCGCACCCCCGACGAGATAGCCGCCTACTTCGACGGCCTGGAAATAGAGGCCCCAGGCGTGGTCTCCTGCTCCCGCTGGCGCCCATCCCCGCAAAGCGACGAACCCGAAGTAGACGCCTTCTGCGCCGTAGGCCGCACGCCCTGACCACACGTCGACCGAGTGCGGCAGCCCACACCACACCGCCTTGTATTTACACAATTCACCTTGTAAAAAAGAGTCGAGTGGATCAGCGGACGCGGACGGGACCGTCCCACCGCCGGAGTCGAGTGGGTGCAGCATGTCTCATGGGGTCGAGGTCGCGCTCGCCTGCGTTCTTCTCATCGCCACGTCCGTGTGGTTCGGCGGGTTCGTGGCGATCGGCGTGGTCGCCCGGGTCACCGTCCGGACGCTCGGCCCCGCGGACCGCGTCGCGTTCTTCCGCGCCCTCGGCCGGTTGTACGGGATCGTCGGGACCGCCGCGCTGGTCCTGGCCATCGGCACCGGCGCGGCCCTGGTCGCCGACCACCCTTGGGACGGCACGCTCACCGCGACGGCCGTGCTGACCGCCGCGCTGGTCGCGGCCCTAGCCTTCGGCGTCCTGCAGGCGCGCCGCATGACCCGCCTCCGCCGCGACTCCCTGGCCCATCCCGACAACGCCTCCTTGGCCGCCCGAGTCCGCCGCGGAGCGCGCAGCGCCGGCGTACTGCGCGCCTCGATCGGCCTCCTCAGCCTGGCCGTCCTCGTCCTCGGAACCGTCCTGGCCGCCTGACTCCGGGACCGGACGACTATCGCAGGAAGGCCGCCAACACCAGACCGACCAGGATGAGGCCCATCCCGGTCCCGACCAGCGCGCCGTGCACCATGCCCAGCGCATACCGGTCGGACGCTCCCCGGTGCCTGGCGCGGGTCCGGTGTGCGTCCCCGTTCACGCGAACCTCACCCGGAACCACACCTTGACCTCGTCCTGGGGCATCAGCTTGATCCCCCACTGGTCGCTGAAGGCCGCCACGAGGTCCAGGCCACGCCCGCCTTCGGCGTCCGCCGCCGCGTTCTGCCTCTGCGGCCGCACCCCGCCCGCTCGCCCGTCGTTGTGGACGGCGACCTCCGCGCCATCACCGTCCACCGTGCAGGTCAGCCGGACATGCGGCCCCGTCCCATAGAGGACGGCATTGGTGAGGACCTCCGAAAGTGCCTGCAGAGCATCGTCCGCCTTGGGATGTCCCTGGCCGAATTCCCGCTCAAGGACGTCCCGCAACCATCCCCGCCCCACCGCGACACTCTCCACCTCGGCCGCCAGCGAAAGCACCTCTACCACCGGCACTGCCGCGCCGACCTCCGCCGCCGCGTCCCACCTCCGCCGTCCACCCGCAGCGACGCGACGCCTGCCCCAGCCACCGAACCCCATCAGGTCAGCCCCCTAATCCCAAGTGGACGTGCTCGGCCGAATAGGCAGAAGATCCGGACACGTCGCGTCACGAGTCGTTACGCTCCGAGTGTGAGCTGACCGGCAATGCGGTGGCAAGCGATTCAAGTGACCTGGGTCAAAAAATCTATGGTCACCCAGTGGACAAACTTCCCGTGAGGTAACGATGACCACAAGACGGACGAGCCCCACTGTCCGCCGTCGACGGCTGGCCGCGATCATGCGGCAGTTCCGCAAGGACGCGCGGAAGACCCGCGAAGAGGCGGCGACGTTCGCCGGCATCAGCCCGGTCACGATCAGCCGCATCGAGGCCGCGACGCACAACCCCAAGCCCGGCGACATCGCCATGCTGTGCAGGCTCTACGGCCTGGGCGAGCAAGAGACCGACGAACTGGTGACCCTGGCCCGCCAGTGCCGCATCAAGGGCTGGTGGCAGAAGTACGACCTACCGGAGATCGTCAGTTCCTACACGGGCTTGGAGGAAGAGGCCAGCACTATCCGGCAGTACAGCGTCGATGTCCTCCCCGGCCTTCTCCAGACCGATTCCTACGTGCGGGCACTACTCGGGGCGGAGCTGCGGACCTATTCTGAAGAAGAAATCGAGCGAATGGTCGCTGTTCGCATGAAGCGACAGGAACGACTCGTGGGGGATGACCCCTTGAAGACCTGGTTCGTCATCAACGAGGACGCGGTCAGGCGACAGGTCGGAGGTTCAGCGGTGAGGCAGGAACAACTCCAACACTTGCTGGCCGCCTCACGCAACGACAACGTGGATCTTCAAGTGCTCCCCTTGGAGGCAGGGGCGCATCCGGCGATCGCCAGCGGCGGCTTCAGCGTCCTGGGCTTCCCTGAGCCATTGGACCCAGACGTCGTCTACCTCGAACTGCGATTGAACGGTCTCTACCTTGAGCAACCGACGGAGGTCGAAACCTACGGCGTGCTGTTCAACCAGCTACGCGCCCGGGCCCTCGGCCCGGACGAGTCCCGCTCCCTGATCACGGAACTGGCCGATGGCCTGTCCTGAACGAGGTGAAAGACGATGGGTCTGAGCAACGATCTCGCCTGGCGCAAGAGTCGCCGCAGCGCAAACAACGGCGGATGTGTTGAGGTTGCGGCATGGCATAAGGCCACTCGCAGCGCAAACGATGGGGCATGCGTCGAGGTCGGCCCCTGCAGTTGCTGTGGGACGGCCGTCCGGGACAGTAAGGACCCGGACGGGCCGAAATTGGCGTTCAGTACCGCAACGTGGCGTGCCTTCCACACAGACGTCCTCGCAGGACGCTACGACCTGACGTAGCCACCGGCTCGTCCTAAAAGATCACGTGCAACGGGTGTAACGGGACTGGGGAAGGATGAGTGACTTTCCCGGACTGCCGGACGTCGATCGGTGGCTGTTCGTCCCGGAGACGGTCTGGGTGGTCGAGGACGGCCGGTTCGTAGAGTTGTCACGGGTCCGCGCGGCGGACGAGTGGGAGCGGTTGGTGACGTCGGACGAGGCGATCGCTACGCAGGTGAAGGACGGGATGTGGCCGGTCTCGTCCTCGTCCGCCCCATCGGTGATGGCTCAAATGATCGAGTCCCTGCAGTTTGAGCCGGGTATGCGCGTGCTGGAGATCGGCACCGGCACCGGCTACAACGCGGCTTGCCTGGCGGCGCTCGGGGCCGAGGTGGTGTCGCTCGAGATCGATCATGAAGCAGCCGAGCAGGCCCGTCGGGCCTTGCGCGTCGCCGGTCAGCCGAGCGTGACCGTCATCGCTGGGGACGGAGAGGCCGGCTCACCCCAATACGGGCCGTTCGATCGAGTGCTGGCCACTGCGGCAGCGCACACGGTTCCGTATGCGTGGGTTGAGCAGACGAGGATCGGTGGCCTGGTCGTGGTGCCCTGGGCGGCGGCGGGTGAGCCGGAGGCGTGTCGGTATGGGTTACGGTCACGGCGGAGGGGCAGCGGGTGTGGCTGGATTCGCCGGATAATCCTGTTGGTTAACGGGGCCCTGCGGATAGGCGGGCTTCTTCTTGGGTTTTCATGCGGGCCTGGCGTAGGACGCGTTCGGGGACGACTTCTTCGCGGGGAGCAGTTGGTGTGAAGTCGTAATGGTCTACGGCCAGGGCTCGCAGGATAGTCCGTTCTACCAGGGAGAAGTCGGCCGGGTTCGGGCGGTTGAAATTCATCGGCTCGGCCAGGGTGACCGGCGGGTTGGTGATGAAGCGCGGTCGGCGGAGCAGGTTCTGGGCTTTGGCGTGCAGGATGTAGGGGTGCAGGAGGTACACGTCGCCTATGCGTCCGGTGGCCTCGACGAAATCCGCGCATTGGCCGACCAGGTTCGCGTAGGGGAATTCGGTGGGCAGGACGCCCTCCGGGTGGTCGGCGAGGAAGCGGGCGACGGGGGCGATCGAGTCGGCCGCGACGAACGTCGCGCCGCCCTGGTGCTGGACGTCCGACCAGAGGACGAGGGTGAGCAGGCCCTGCTCGGGGGAGTCCAGGAAGTGGCGGAAGAAGTCGCCGTCCTTGTGCCAGCCGGGGGACCGGGCGGATGGCGGCGACCACGGCTCTTCTGAGCCCTGCGAGAGGTTCACCACGAAGCCGTCGCCCCAGTTGTAGGGCTGCTCGATGCGGTCTTCGCCGCCGACCAGGTCGCATACGGCGTCCCATGCCTTGGGGGCGAATTCCTTGATGTCCATCTCTCGGTGGGCGGGCAGGTGGGTTGCGGGTTCTGCCCAGGTCGACCGGTCGCCGGGATCGTAGCCGAGGCGTGTCCAGATGGTGCTCGTGTACTCTTCGGCGGCCTCCGGGGTGAAGCAGTCGTTGATGAGGACGTATCCCCGGTCGAGGAAGTGTTCTGCCTGGTCTTCGCTGAGAACCCGATAGCCGGAGCCCATGGATCGGATGCTAACCCGGCTGTTCGTCCACGCCAATCATTCGGCAGGTACGAAAAGTTTCGGCTTCTCATGTAATCCGGTGACGCCTTCTGCGACTTCTTGTCGTTACGGACCCGAGAAGAGAGGAGGTGGCGTGGACGAGCAAGAAGCCCGATTCACCCGCCTCTACGAGACGCACTACCGCAGCGTCTTCGGCTACGTCGTGCTGCGGGTGGCGCCCCGGGCCGCCGAGGACGTCACCGGCGAGGTGTTCACGACCGCCTGGCGGAAGATCGACGAGGTGCCGGAGCGGGCGCTGCCCTGGCTGCTCGGCGTGGCCCGGAACCTGGCCCGCCAGTCGCACGGCGCCACCGGCCGGGCGCGCCGCCTCGTCGACCGGCTGACCGACCTCAGCACCGACGCCGAGCGGCACGCGCGGGACATCGCCGACCGCGTCATAGCCCGCGACCAGGCGCTGGCCGCGCTGCGCACCCTGTCCGCCAAGGAGGTGGAGGCGGTCACCCTGACCGCCTGGCACGGGCTGGCGCCCGCCGACGCGGCCCGCGTCGCCGGTTGCTCCCGTGCCGCCTTCCTCGTCCGGCTGCACCGGGGACGGCGCCGCCTCGCCGGCGCGCTCGACGACACCGGCGCGCGGACGTCCGGACCTGCCCTGCACCCCCGAGTCACCACGGAGAAGCCGTGAAGAACGACGAAGTCAGCAACGTGATCGACAACCTGAAGCCGATGGTCGACGAGCTCGCCGACGCGGCCTATGAACGGCGTCCCGACGCGGCGGCCGTTCGCATGCGGGCCGGCGCATCCACTCCGAGTCCGCGTGCCGTTCGCAAGTGGCGGCCGGTCATCGTCGCCGGTACGGCAACGGTGGCGGCCGCCGCGGTGGTGGCGGCCACCGTGACGTTGTCCGGCGGCGGGCAAGGCGGCCACGAGGGCGGCACCGGAGGGCAGGAGGCGCTCAACACGCGGACGTTCCTGCTGGCCAGCGCGGAGACGGCCGCCAAGCAGCCCGCCGGCCATGGGGTCTGCTGGTACACCCGGACCCGCATGTCGGATGACCTGATGCCCTTCAAGCCCGGCCCCGGCGTCCCGACGCCCATGGGCAAGCGCCAGACGTTCCAGGCGCAAACCGCCAGCAGTTTCGAAGAGTGGAAGTGCACCCTGCCGGGCGGCAGCGGCATGCGGTTCCGTTCGCACGGTCCCCTGGACGTCCGGGCCGACTTCCCCACCAAGAAGGACGAGGCGGCCTGGCGTGCGGCCGGCTCCCCGGCGCTGCCCGTGAACGGTGGCACGACGGACTCCAAGCCGTCCACGACGACGTATGACAAGGGCTCGCATCTGGTGAACCCCGTCATCGGCTCCCACGAGATCGAGTGGAAGACCATCGCGAAACTGCCCGCGACCAAGAACGGCCTGGAAAGCCACCTGCGGAAACTGTGGCGGCAGGACCGCAGGGGCGGCTCGCACGGCTACACCGCGCCCGCCGATTTCTGCCAGTACGTGTTCGTCAGCGCCTGGGACCTGTTCATGGTCCCCACCACCCCGGGCACCCGTGCCGCCCTCTACCGGATCCTGGCGGACTGCCCGTCCCTCCACGTCACCGGAGGGATCAAGGACCGGATGGGCAGGCCCGGCGTCGCCATCGGCGCGGGCGGCGTGCGGCTGACGGTGGACCCGGCGACCGCTCAGCTCCTCGACTTCGAGGAGCTCCCCAGCGGCAGCGCCGACGGCGGCGAGTACCTCTCCTTCGAGCGACAGGGCTGGGTCGACAAGATCGGCGCCGTCCCCGCCCCCTGAAGCCGATCGGACGAAAAGGAGGTTCTCGCATGCGCGAGGCAACAACTCGAACAGGTCTGGCCGCCGCTCTCGTGATCGCCTTGGCGGGCACGACGGCGGCGTCGGCGGCGCCCCCGAAATGGCAGCTCTTCGAGGTTTCTTTGCAAGGGAGGGCGAATCTGGTCAGCGTCACCGCAGCAGGCGGCAACGCCGCGTGGGCCGCTGGGTTCCTCGTCGCCGACAGCGGCACGGGGCCGATTCCGGCCGAGGCCGCGTCCAGCGACGATGAGTGTTTCGGCAGGGGCGCCTTTCCCTCCCTCATGCTGCGTTGGGATGGTCGCGAATGGCGGCAGGCGCCCATTCCCAAGGTCGGCCGCGTCAACCATGTCAGTGCCTCCAGCGCGCGAGACGTGTGGGCGTCCGCCGACTGCGGCCTCCTGCACTGGGACGGCAGGAGCTGGACGGCCGTCCCGTACGCCGCGGTTCCCGCACAGCAGTCCGGCAACGGGGCGATCGAGGCCGTCGGGCCCGCGGACGCATGGCTCGCCGGCGGCACCTACGACGCCAGGACAGAGGTCATGCGCGGATTCGTCCAACACTGGGACGGACGGCAATGGCGGAACGTCCGATTGCCCGACCTCGGTGACGAGTTCTCGCTCGACACCATCGACGCGCGCGGACCGCGCAACGTGTGGGTCGCGGGAACGGACTACACGGACGGCGACGTCCATCGCGAGCACCTGCTGCTCCTGCACTGGAACGGCCGCGTCTGGAAGCGGGTCCCCGAACCGGCCACCGGTGAGTGGACGAACCGGCTCACGCGGGTGCGGATCGCGGCCGGAGGCGATGTCTGGGTTTCCGGCTGGGGCAAACGCGCACCCGGCTGGGACGAGATCCGGCGTCCGCTGCTCCTGCATTGGAACGGTCGCGAATGGACCGCGGTCAAAGTCCCGGACGGCCGCGGTGAACTGATGGACGTGGCGGTCAGCGGCAAGCAGGCGCTGGCCGTCGGCGACACCTTCACGCCGTCCGAGCCGGATTACACCATGTACGCCTTGCGCCGGACCGAGACCGGCTGGCAGCGAGCCTCGGTCCCGGTGCAGGGCATGGCGTCCCTCTCCGGGCTGGCGCCGATTCCCGGCGGCGGCCTGTGGGGAGTCGGCGCGGCCGGTGACGGCGAGCACATGCGTCCCGTGATCGCCCGCTGGAGGTAACGGGTCAGGCTGCGGTCTGCGTCTTCAACGGGTGGGCGCTGCCGTCGAGGAGGACCTTCGCCACGAGCGACGGGTTGTCCGCCATGGGGACGTGGCCGCAGCCTTCCAGCCAGACGAACCGGGCGTTCGGCAGCCGGCGCTGGGCGCGGACGGCCTGGCTGCGCAGCAGCAGCCGGTCCTTGGTGCCCCACGCGATGGTGACGGGGACGTCCGCGCAGGAGCCGAGGAAGCGGGCGTCGCGCCCGGCGCGCAGGGTCGGTTCGAAGCCGGGGGCGTCCCGCATCGCGCGGGCGTCGCCGGTGAGGACCTCGAGGTCCATCAGGTCGGGACGGCCGTAGATCATGCCGAACATCGCGGCGCGGCGGCGCGGGGACCGGGCGAGGCGGGTCAGGACGCCGTCGGGCACGCGGGCGCCGAGCCGGGACGCCCGCAGCACGGACGCGGCGTACCGCAGTTCCGCCGCGTTGAAGAAGCCGGCCGGGGACAGGCCGGTCGCGGAGCTGGCGAGGCCGCGGTCGGCGGCTTCGAGGGCGAACAGGCCGCCGAGCGAGTTGCCCGCGATGTGCGGACGGTCCAGGCCGAGGTCGGCGAACGAGTCGGCGAGGATCGAGATGACGGTGTCGAGCGTGTACGCGGTGCCGGGCGGGAGCGGCGGGGAGTCGCCGAAGCCGGGCAGGTCGACGGCGATGACGTCGCGTTCCGCGGCGAGCAGGTCCAGCACGGGGGTCCAGCCCTGGCGGCGGTGCCCGATGCCGTGCAGCAGGACGAGGGGCGGGCCTTCGCCGCGGCGATCGAAGACGATGTCCACGGCCGAAGGGTAGGCCGGAAGTTACTCGGCAGTCACTAGTGACGCTCGTCACCTGGCGCGCGGTGCCGCCGATCAGGCGCGGCGGCGCCGTGGCGTCACTGGGCGCATTCGGCGGGGCGGCGGTGCTCCAGGGCGTCGCGCAGCTGCGCGCGGCCCCGGTGGATGCGGGAGCGGACCGTGCCGAGCTTCACGCCCAGGGTCGCGGCGATCTCCTCGTAGGAGAGGCCCTCGATGTCGCACAGGACGACGGCGGCGCGGTATTCGGGGGCGAGCCCGTCCAGCGCCTTCTGGATGTCGGCGTCCAGATGGCGGTCGTCGTAGACCTGTGCCGGCGTCGGCTCCCGGCCCTGCAAACGCTCGGCGGCGTCGTCGGCGAGGGAGTCGAACCGGATGCGCTGCTTGCGCCGGGCGCGGTCGAGGAACAGGTTCGTCGTGATCCGGTGCAGCCAGCCCTCGAACGTGCCGGGGCTGTAGGACGACAGCGAGCGGAAGACGCGGATGAAGACGTCCTGCGTCAGGTCCTCCGCGTCGTGTCGGTTGCCGGTCAGCCGGTACGCCAGCCGGAACACCCTGGTCGAGTGCTCGCTGACGATCTCCTCCCACGTCGGCGGGGTCCACGCCATCGCGCCTGCGCTCACCACTACCCCCGTCTGATACTGAATCGTTACGGCCAAGCATGCCGGTACCCAGATAAGAACCGTGTAAGGACCCCGCCCGTGGCCGGATGAGGCGCTGTGGGATGGGACTCAGTGCGACGCGGACAGTGACATGTGACTCATCTCATTGGACCGGACGCCAATAGCCATTGAGTTCACGCGCCGTTCGGCAGCAGGATCGGAAGCCGGTCCCCACCCCGACACCTGCGAGGACGTGGCATGGCGCGAAGCTACAACCTGGCCGACCTGATCGAGATCCTGGCCGCCGCCGGACCGGACCGTCCGGCCCTGGTCGCCGGGGCCGAGCGGCGGACGTACCGGCAGCTCAGCGAGCGCGCGAGCCGGGTCGGCCACCATCTGGCGGCGGCCGGGGTGCGGCCGGGCGAGCACGTCGCGATCCTCGCCTACAACCGGGCCGAGTGGATCGAGGCGATGCTCGGCGTCTTCAAGATCCGCGCCGTGCCGATCCCGGTGAACTTCCGCTACGTCGCCGCCGAGCTGCGGCACGTCCTCGACGACTCCGACTCCGTCGCGCTGATCGGCGAGCGTTCGCTCTTGGCGAAAGTCGAGGAGATCCGCGGCGAACTACCCGAGCTGCGGCACATCGTCGCCCTGGAGGACGGCGCGAAGGACACCATCCCGGGCGCGGTCGACTACGAGAAGGCCCTCGCCGACGCCGACCCCAGCGACGATTTCCCGCCGCGTTCCAGCGACGACCGCTACATCATGTACACGGGCGGCACGACCGGCTATCCCAAGGGCGTCGAATGGCGCTGCGAGGACATCTTCTTCGGCGCGCTCGGCGGCGGGAACGTCCTCGGCGACCCGATCGGCAGCCCCGAGGAACTGGCCGCCAACGCCGACCAGCCCGGCATGGCCGTCCTCGACTGCGCGCCCGTCATGCACGGCGCCGGCCAGTGGGTCGCGTTCATGGGTTTGTTCAGCGGCGCGAAGGTCGTCCTTTACACCGACCACGCGTTCGACGCCGACAAGGCGCTCAAACTGGTCGCCGAAGAGAACGCGAACGTGCTGATGGTGGTCGGCGACGTCATGGCGCGGCCGGTCGCGAAGGCACTGGCGGGCGGCGGATACGACACGTCCTCGCTGATCGCGATCGCCTCGGGCGGCGCGCCGCTCACGGAGGGCGCCAAGCAGGCGCTCCAGGAGCACCTGCCGAACATCCTGTTCCTCGACAACTACGGTGCCTCGGAGACCGGCGCCTGCGGCCCGTCCGTCGACGCCAAGGAGGGCACGGCCCGGTTCATGATGAAGCCGGGCATCACCGTCCTGGACGACGACCTGAACGTCGTCCGGCCCGGCGAGATCGGCAAGCTCGCGCGCAGCGGCCACATCCCGCTCGGCTACTACAACGACCCCGACAAGACCGCGTCGACCTTCTTCACCGCCGCCGACGGGACCCGCTGGTCCGTCCCCGGCGACTTCGCGAGCCTGGAGCAGGACGGCACGATCACCCTCCTCGGCCGCGGCTCCCTCGTGATCAACACGGGCGGGGAGAAGGTCTACCCGGAGGAGGTCGAGGTCGCGCTGAAGGACCACCCCGACGTCTACGACGCCGTCGTGGTCGGCCTTCCGGACGAGCGGTTCGGGCAGCGCGTCGCCGCCGTCGTCGCGCCCCGCCCCGGCGCCGACATCACGCTGGAGCAGCTCACCGAGCACTGCCGGGGCCGCCTCGCCGGCTACAAACTGCCGCGGCAGATCACGGTGGTGGACGAGGTGCAGCGCACGGCCGTCGGCAAGTCCGACTACAAGTGGGCGCGCAGCGTACTCGCCTAAATGCGCGGCGCGCGGTTATACCACGGCTCCGCGCGCATTTCCGGCTGCCGAGCGGTCAAAAATCAATTGATGCCGAAGGGGCGTGTCTTGGGCGCGTTCCGGCGATTATCCCCAGCATGAAAGGGGATCGGTTGATACCGCTCGCGCGACGGTATCGCCTGCTCTCTGTGGTCGGCAGGGGCGGCATGGGCACCGTCTGGCGGGCGTACGACGAGATGCTCGACCGGGACGTCGCGGTCAAGGAGGTCCATCTCCCGCCGCGCACCACGCAGAGCGAGCGCAGAGTGATGTGCCGGCGGCTGCTCACGGAGGCGCGCGCCACCGCCAGGCTGCGGCATCCCGGGGTGGTGGCCGTCCACGACCTGATCATCGAGGACGGCCGCCCGTGGATCGTCATGGAGTTCCTGGAGTCGTCCTCGCTGAACCGCCTGGTCACCGAGGACGGGCCGCTCGGCGTGCGGCGGACGGCGGAGATCGGCGCGGCCGTCCTGTCGGTGCTGCGCGCGTCCCACGCGGCGGGGATCCTGCACCGCGACGTCAAGCCGAGCAACGTCCTGATCTGCGAGGACGGGCGGGTGCTGCTCAGCGACTTCGGGCTCGCCGTGCACATGCACAACGGCCAGGAACTGGCCGACACGATGCCCGCCGGCATCGAGGGGTCCCCCGCCTACCTCCCGCCGGAACGCGTCGACGGCCAGCCGAGCGTGGAGGCGTCCGACCTGTGGGCGCTGGGGGCGACGCTCTACACGGCCGTCGAGGGCTTCTCCCCGTTCCTGCGCTGCCATGCGCTCGCGTCCATGATGGCGGTGCTGCTGGGCGACTACGCGCGTCCGGTGCGCGCGGGACCGCTGACCGCCGTCATCGAGGGGCTGCTGCGGCAGCGGCCGGAGGACCGCCTGACCGCCGAGGCCACCGCCGACCTGCTGCGGGACGTCGTCGGCTCCCTCCCGGAACCGGGCATCACGCGCGCGACGCTGCCGAAAGAGCCCCGCGTACCGACCGCGCGCCGAGTCATGCGCGGCCCCCGCGTCCCATGGAACCTGCACAACGGCTCAGGACGCAACGGCTCAGGGCGCAACGGGTCAGGGCGCAACGGGTCAGGGCGCAACGGCTCGGGACGCGACGGCTCGGGACGCGACGGCTCGGGACGCGACGGCGTGGGGCGCAACGAATCGGGACATGGCGGCTCGGGACATGGCGGCTCGGGGCACGGCGGCTCGGGGCATGGCGGATCTGGGCGCGGTGGATCGGGCGGGACGCCGTCGCGCGGCTCCACGCGTCCCCGCGCGGGGCGGCGGTACCGGGTCCCCTGGACACGGCACGCCATGGTGGCCCGCCCCCGGCGGCCCTTCAGGGGGCGGCTGCGGCCGGGCGCCGTCGTCAGCGTCGCGGCGCTCGCCGTGCTGGCCGCGGGCGCGGGCACCTGGGCGGCCCGCTGGACGTCGATCGGCAAGAGCGAGGCGGTCGCGCTGCGTCCGGCGGCGGGCGTGACGGCCAGGACGGCGAAGTACCACGAGACGGGCGCCTACTCGGTGCGGGTGCCGACGGGCTGGCAGGCCGAGCGGCGCGGCGACGTCATGACCTGGGCGGACGCCGGATCCGAGCGGGGGCTGCGCATCGCCCCGGCACCCGGTGACGCGCTCGCCGGGCTGCGCGCCGAGGAGCACCGCGCGGTGCGGGGGCACCGCTTCCCCGGCTACCACCGGCTGCGGCTCGAACCCGCCCCCGAGGTGATCGCGGGCGCCGCCGAGTGGGAGTTCACCTGGCGGGGCGGCCGGCGCGCCGGCGATGAGGACGGCGTCAGGCACGTGCTGTGCAGCCGCGCGGCCGGATACGAGTTCTGCTTCCACGCACCGGACCCCGGCTGGACACCGGGCCAGCGCCTCTACGACGAGATCCTCAAGTCCTTCCGCCCGGAGCAGACCGGCTGACGGCACCGGCTTACTGGAGCCGATCGACTGGGACGATCGACGAGAGCCGATCAACGGCGTGCCCTGGAAGGGTGCTCCGGTCTTTGCGGCTGACGGGGACGTTGCGTGTTGGGGCGTTCCGTGTGGGGCGTTCCGCGGGGCGTCGGGGGCCGGGTCAGGTGGACTGCTGGAGGCGGAGGAGGAACTCGGCGTTGGAGGAGGTGCCCTTCATCTTCTCCAGGAGCTGCTCGACGGACTGCTGACGGTCCAGGCCCTGGAGGGCGCGGCGCAGGCGCCAGGAGAGGGCGAGTTCCTCGGGGGACATGAGCAGCTCGTCGCGGCGGGTGCCGGACGCCTCGATGTCGACGGCGGGGAAGACGCGCCGGTCGGCGAGGCCGCGGTCGAGCTTGAGCTCCATGTTGCCGGTGCCCTTGTACTCCTCGAAGAAGACGTCGTCCATGCGGGACCCGGTCTCCACGAGGGCGGTGGCGAGGATGGTGAGCGAGCCGCCGTTCTCGATGTTGCGGGCGGCGCCGAAGAACTTCTTCGGCGGGTAGATCGCGGTGGTCGCGACACCGCCGGCGAGGATGCGGCTGCTGGACGGCGCCGCCAGGTTGTAGGCGCGGCCGAGCCGGGTGATCGAGTCGAGCAGCATGACCACGTCGTGGCCCTGCTCGACGAGCCGCTTGGCCCGCTCGATGGTGAGTTCGGCGAGCGCGGTGTGGTCCTGCGCGGGACGGTCGAACGTCGAGTGGACGACCTCGCCCCGCACGGTCCGCTGCAGGTCGGTGACCTCCTCCGGGCGCTCGTCGATGAGCACGACCATGAGGTGCACTTCGGGGTTGTTCTGCGCGATCGCGTTCGCGAGGGCCTGCAGGACCATCGTCTTGCCGACCTTCGGCGGCGACACGATCAGCCCGCGCTGGCCCTTGCCGATCGGCGCGACCAGGTCGATCACGCGGGTGGCGAGGGGGCCGGTGTCGAGGCGGAGCCGCTCGTCCGGGAACAGCGGGGTCAGCTTGGCGAACTCGGGGCGGTTCGCCGCCTCCGCCGCCGGGAGGCCGTTCACGGTCTCGACGCGGGCGAGCGAGCCGAACTTCTCCCGGCTCGACTTCGGCGCCTTCGCGGTGCCCGCGACGACGTCGCCGGGACGCAGGTGGTGCGCCTTGACCTGGGCGAGGGAGACGTGCACGTCGTCCGGGCCGGCGAGGTAGCCGGAGGTGCGGATGAACGCGTGCTTGTCCTGGACGGCGAGGAGGCCGTGGAAGGGGACGGCGGGCGCGTCCTCGACGGGGCGCCGCGCCTGCTGGCCGCTCTTCCGGCCGTTCTGCGGCGGGACGGTGTGGGCCTGCGCCTTGCGCTCGGCGCCGGTCCGCCCGGTCGCGGTGCGTTCGGTGTCGGTGCGTTCGGTGGTGAGGGTGGGAGTGGACATGTGGGTCCCTTCTCAGGCCCGCGCGGAATGGTCCGCGCAGCCTGGAGTCGATTCCCGGGTACGGCGGCGGAACCCGCGGCGCGTACGCGAGAGGAATGCGAGAAATGCAGCTCGGTTCACCGGGCTGACGTCGGCTCCCTTGTGCGGCGGTCCGGAACACCGATGTGCGTGCCGAACCGGGAGGATCACCGGGCGCTCAGATGGCCCGGGCGGGGAAGAAACGCCTTCGTAGCGATTCGCGGAATCCGGAGGCGATGTCTCGACAGTACAGCACGCGAAGCCCGGTTTGCATTCCCCGGCGGCCGCGGATTGCGTTCATGCAGGTCGTTCCCCCTGTGCTGACGGGACGTGGCGGAGTGTCGCCGGCGGGTGTCCCCCGACACGCCGCCGTCTCGTCCGGATGTGACTCCGTGGTTATGACTCCGCGAACGCGGTGGGGGTTCCGATCAATGGAGATGCCCCGGGAACGACCGGCGGAAACGCGCTCCGTACGATGAGCCGCGTCGCACCGACGAGGGTCGCACCGACAAGGGGCGCGCCGATGAGGGGGATCTGACGATGAGCATGGCCGCCGGGCTAGGCTTCGGCGTCGCCGAGGGCGTCGCGACGATCACCATCGACCGGCCGGCCAAGCGGAACGCCATGTCGGCGGACATGTGGCGGGCCCTTCCCGGCATCCTGGACGCCCTGGCGAAGGACGACGCCGTCCGGGTCGCGGTGCTGACGGGCGCGGGCGGCGACTTCTGCGCGGGCGCCGACATCTCCGAGCTGGGTGACATCCACCGCGACGACGACTCGCACCTGTCGACGGTCGCCGAGCGGGCGCTCGCCGCGTTCCCGAAGCCGACGCTGGCCGCGATCGAGGGGTACTGCGTGGGCGGCGGCTGCCAGCTCGCGGCGGCCTGCGACCTGCGGTTCGCCACCGAGGACGCGCGGTTCGGGATCACCCCGGCCAAGCTCGGCATCGTCTACCCGGCCGCCGCGACGGCCCGGCTCGTCCGGCTGGTCGGGCCGGCCGCCGCGAAGTACCTGCTGTTCTCCGCGGACCTGGTCGGCGCCGGGCACGCGCTGCGGATCGGGCTGCTGGACGAGGTCGTCCCGGCGGGCGGCCTGCGCGACCGGGTGGCCGCGTTCACCGCGACCCTCGCGTCCCGTTCGCTCCTCACCCAGCAGGCGACCAAGGAGATCGTGGACGCGGTCGCCGCCGGTGGCCCGGTCGAGGAGAAGGTCGCCCGCTGGCACGCGGAGGTCGCCGCGAGCGGCGAGGTGGCGGAGGGCGTAGCAGCGTTCCTAGAACGCCGAGCCCCGAATTTCACCTGGACAACCCCCACCCCCTAACCCCCCCGCCCTCGTTGATCTGCGGCGTGTTGTTGTTATGAGCACGTCGAAAACAA
>NZ_JBEYTW010000109.1:24061-29742 GCF_040643275.1 Spirillospora sp. NPDC047418 | reverse complement strand
GCCAGACCCTCCGAAGATGCCCGGCACGCTAGCTCGCCTGCCCAGAACGGCTCTGAACAGCCTTAACGTCCGAATCCAAGGTTAAAAGACAAGCTCAGTGCCTGGTCGCGGTTCGGTGAAGACGGTTTGGCCGCGCCGTGAGGCTTGCAGGGTGAGCCGGACTCGTTCGGCGATGGCGGGATGAAGCCACTCGTCCAGGGCGGCCTGGTCGCACCATTGAAAGCCGATGATCTCGTGACCGTTCGTCCTTACATCGCCTGCTTGTTGAGGGGTGAGCTTGGCCGCGTAGTACATCAGGAGGCGGTCGCCGGCGTGCGGCGCCCACGCGATGAGCGAGGGTGCGGGAGGTAGCCGCGGCGAGATGGCCAGCTCCTCCCGCACCTCGCGGGCGACCCCGGCGGATGGCAGTTCGCCCTCATGGACGAATCCGCCGGGCAGGTGCCACCGCTTCTTGTAGGTCGGGTTGACCAGCAGGACGAGCCCGCGAGGGTCGGTCAGTACGGCATGAGCTGCCGTCTGCGGAGCCGCGATGTTCGTGGACACCTGGGTTCAGTGCAGGCGGGTGCCGGCGATGATGCTTCGGGCGTTCTTGCGGGTCAGGTTCGCGGCGACGAAGGCGCCCAGCTCGTAGGCGTGTTCGGGGGTGTCCCACTCGTGGGCGTAGGCGAATGTCGCGCCGTCTCGGCTGAACACCATGCCGATGAGGCTGAGCTGGCCGTCGTCGGTGGTGTGGCAGTGTCCCGCGATTGGGCTGTTGCAGTGGCCTTGGAGGGCGTGCAGCATCGTCCGCTCGGCGAGGATGTGGGTGCGGGTCTGGGCATCGTCGATGACCTGGAGGAGTTCGACTATCCCTTCGTCGGCCTTGCGGCATTGGACGCCGACGACTCCGGCGCCGATGGCGGGGCACATCTCGTCCAGGCTGAGAAGCTGCGAGATGCGGTGCTCCATGCCGACCTTGGCCAGGCCGCCGCCCGCCAGGACCAGGGCGTCCACCTCTCGCTCTTCATCGAGGCGGGTCAGGCGGGGGACGACGTTCCCGCGGAACCGCTGCACGTTCAAGTCGGGCCGCCTGCGCAACAGTTGCGCCTTACGTCGGACGGCGGACGTTCCGATGCGCGCGCCCGGCGGGAGGTCGCTGATGGTGGCGTACTTCGAGCCGTCCGGGAAGACCACGGCGTCGCGCACGTCGTCGCGCTGGAGGTAGGCGGCGAAGACGAACTCTTTGGGCAGGGGGACGTCGCCGGGGACGTCCTTCATGCAGTGCACGGCGGCGTCGATCTGGCCCATCATCAAGGCCTTGTCGATCTCCTTCATGAACAGGCCCTTGCCGCCCAGCTCCGACAGGTCGCCCTTGTATCGGTCCGCCGATGTCTCGATGGGGACGTATTCGATTTCCAGGCCGGGAACCACGGCCGCGAGGGTGTCGATGACGCGCCGGGCGTAGGCGCGGGCGAGGTGGCTGGTGCGTCCACCGAGCCGCAGCGCTCGCTCGGGCAGCGCCTTCTCGAAGTACGCGGCGGCGGGAGCGAGAGGGCTGCCCGAGCCCATGGGAACGATGGTCATGTCAGTGTCTTCCGGGATGTCGGGACAGTGGACGGAGCCTCACCGAGCGTAGCGGCGAGGGTCAGAGCGGCATGGCTGACCACCCGCGATGCTCCGGCGCGTAGGAGCATGGCGTACTCCTCGGCCAGCAGCTCGGGCGCAAGGGTGGTGCATTCTCCGGAGACGGAGAACGGCAGGAGCGGCACGCCGGCCCGGGCGTGCAGCGCGCAGAGAATGTCGGTGGAGAACAGGGCAGGCTCGATCAGCAGTGAGTCGGCCCCCTCGGACAACATCATGAGCCCCCGCTCGACCGCCGTGGCGGTACGGCCCGAGGCCGGGAGTTGGAACGGCCGGTTCTGAGGGTGGATGCCCATAGCGGCCCGGTAGCCGCCGTAAAGGCGTGAGTTCACTATGAGGTGCGGCATGACGCCGACCCGGTGAAATCCGGCAGAGTCCAGGGCGCTCCGGCACGCCGCGATCGAGCCGGGGATCATCGCGGCAGGGCCGATCACGTCGGCCCCGGCCTCGGCCTGGGTCACGGCCTGGTGCGCCAGGGCGGCAATGGTCGCTGTTTGGTCGGGCCGTCCGTTGCGCGCGGTGAGATGGCAATCGCCGGTGGACAGGTAGCCGCACAGGCAGGTCTCGGTCATCACTTGCACCCCCAGGCGCATCGACTTGATGGCGCGGATCGCACGCGTCATCACCGAGCTACCCGCCGCGGCTCGCGTCGCCGAGGCGTTGCGCCGGTCGGAGACGAAGACCTTCAACGCGGTGATGCCCGCCTGGTGGGCGCGTGCCGTCACGCCGGGCAGTTGCTCCAGGGTGTAGGTAGGGACCGGACCGGGTGGACGGCCGACGTTCCTGCCGTCTTCCCGGACGAGCACGACCATGACAAGACGATCCGCCGAGAGCTGAGGATGTGACTCCTTGACCACGCACGACCTCGCTTTAACAAAGGAGTTGCTGAAGGACCAGACAGGAACTGAGGAGGGCAGAGGCGCTCGCCTGGCATCTGGATGGGTCCTGGAACCGCCGGTTATCGACGGTTCCAGGACCCGCACCCCGGAGCGCCCCCCTCCCCGGCGCTGCGGGGCGTGATCTCTACGGCGGTCCGGAGCGATGGGGGATCGGGTCCGTGCCCAGGGTGCGCATTTGGGCGGGCAACAACTCGTGCCGACCGGAGTCGGTCTGTCCGGGCTCCACACGCGGGTGCGTTCCGTGCCCTCCCGCCTCGGTTGCCTGCTGCACGAGGGTGATGTGCTCGTCCACGATCTCTTCCAGTTCCAGACGGACTTGTCGTTGGCACTCGTCGATCGTCCGGCGGAACATCCCGTGCATGGTCATCGCCTCGTCCCACACCTTCGCGACGACGCCGAGCGCCGCTCCGATCGCCTCGTCGGCGGGACGACGCTTCATGCTCGCCAGCTCCGGCGTGGCGCGTTCCTCCACATAGACCGTCATCAGCCCGACGCGCAGGTAGGGGATGCCGTGCTCGAACAGCCGGTCGGCGAACAGGGTGGAGATCAGCGCGCCCATGGCCTCCGGCCTGGCCGTGTACCCCATCGGCCCGCTCGCCGCCATCAGGGCCCTCCCACTGTGCGCAGCGCCGCCTTCACCTGGACCGCGGCCTCGGTCGGGTTGTCGGCCTCACACAGCCAGACGCCGCCGCCCCAGCTGAACCACCACCGGTCAGCGTCACTCGCGCGGCGCCGACATTCGATCGCGACACCGCGCGAGGTCTCGTCCTTGGTGACGCGTAGCCGCTGCTCGCTGACCATCTCGGGCGAGAGCTTCTGCCCGCGCAGCAGGTTCGCCAGCGTGGCCAGGAACGCCGCACTTTCTGAACTACCTGGGGCGGAGGCGTTTGTCTGCTGGGTGTCGGTGTTAGCGGGGCTGTCCGGCAGGCCATCGTCACTCTCGCCCTCGGGGCAGGACATCAGGTAACGGCGCAGAGCGCGCAGGCTCGGCGGGCCGTCCGTGCCCAACTTCGCGACGATCTCCAGTTCCGGCTTGAGGTACCGCCGCGGCGACCGTTCGGAGTCCTGGGCTGCCGAGATGACGCCCTCTGCCTCCCAGCGCACGAGCACACCGGACCTAAGTCCGGTGATGCCGAATGCCTCGCGCACGGCGATCCACGGGCCGTCGGTGATGGTCATGCCGTTGATCTCGGCGACCTTGCCGACGTGCTTGCGGGGGTAGTCCGATACCACCAAGGTCATGCCGCTGCTGCCTCTTCCATCTTGGTTCTGATCAGGTGGGCGGCCATTCTCGTGTCGCTCGCTGGCCGGATGGACTCGCCCGTGCGGGTGTCGTAGAACCACCACGCGCCGTCGCGGCAGTAGCGGCACCCGACCGTGACGGCTTGTCCGGGTACCCCCAGGGGAATCACGTTGAGGACCACATATCCCTGCACGTCGGCGAAAACCGTCACGACGCCCTCCATGTGGGCGAACGCTTGCGAGAGCTGTGCCAGGAAGGCGACTCGCTCGCGCTGGGGGATCAGGGTGGTGGGGCCGCTCGCCTGACTCGGCTCCGGACGCTGGGGGACGTAGCGCGCTCCGGAAGTCCGCACATGTGCGCCCACGGTTCACACTCCAGGGGTGTGGCCGTCGCCGTCCGCGCCTCGGCATCCATCGATGATCTTCATGTTGGGCCTCTTCCGTGCATGGGGGCTGTTGTTCTCTGCGGGGGCGAAGCGCGGAACGGGCGCCCTGACCGGCTCGCCGAGATCACGGATTGTCGCGAACTACCTCCGTGCTGACTCCGAGTAGAGCACCATGAAAACCAGCACTGCAAGGTTTCAGAGTGAATCTCCGCACCGAATTTCCGCAGGTCGGAGGCTCATTGCGAATCGTGCGGGGGGATGCTTTCATTTCGAGTGAAAGACCGCCCCGGATGGAGGTGAAGCGGATGACGGATGCCGCGACGGGGTCGACCGTCCCCCGGAGGCAACTCGGCCGGTACCTGCGCGAACTTCGGACAAACGCGCGCCTAACCGTGCAAGCCGCCGCAAAGGCGCTCGAATGGTCCGAGGCGAAGATGTGGCGGATCGAGACAGGGCAAACGTCCCTGCGATCTCACGACGTCGAGACCATGTGCCGTGTCTACGGGGCACCCGACGGTCTCAAGGTGGCCCTGATGGGCCTCGCGAAGGAGACCAAGGGAAAGGGATGGTGGCACGCATACGGCGACGTCATTCCGGACGGGTTCGACCTTTTCATCGGTCTAGAGGGGGCAGCGGTCAGCCGTGAAGAGTACTCGCCCGAACTGATTCCAGGCCTGTTCCAGACCCCCGACTATGCCCGTGCGGTCATCAGGAACAACACCAGCCTTCAGGATGAAGAGATCGACCGACGGGTGCAGTTGCGAATGCAACGCCAGACGCTGGTGACCCGCCCGACTGCGCCGCCCATGCTCAATGTTGCCCTGAACGAGGCAGTCGTGCGCAGGGTCATCGGCGGAGCCGCGGTCATGGCGGCCCAGTTGGATCGGCTCGCAGAGCTGAACCAACGCAGCAACGTCGGCATCCGTGTTCTGCCCTTCTCGGTGGGCGCGCATCAGGGGCTCGAGACCGGGCCCTTCATCCTTATGCGGTTTCCAACTACCGGAGACGGGCGCAACCACGAGCCACCCACTGTGTATGTGCAAGGCTTCACCGGAGCCCTGTACCTGGACAAACCCCACGAGATCGACCGCTACGCCGAAGCGTTCGCGGTCATCTGGGACGACGCCTTGTCACAGGAGGACAGCTCAACGCTGTTCCGGCAGTTAGCAAGGGAGATGAACGGACCATGAGTGCTGACTTCGCTGCGGCCAAGTGGCGCAAGAGCAGCCGCAGCAACTCCCAACAGGAGTGCGTGGAAGTCGCACGGATGCCGGCCGCCATCGGCATCCGCGACAGCAAGAACCTCGAGGGAGGCCACCTCACGCTCGACCGTCCCACGTTCACCGGTCTCATCAACCAGGTGAAAGTTGGCGACCTGGATCTGTAACCGGACCACGGCCGGCTCTCGGCGCGAGCGGGTCACCGTCGGCGGCGCCATGTGTTCTGCAAGGGCTCGGCTCCGTCCGTCTGTGGTGTGGTTAAGGAAGCGATGAGACGCACATGGGCCCCGGGTAGGCGGAACGCCGCCCGGGGC
>NZ_JBEYTW010000109.1:0-23961 GCF_040643275.1 Spirillospora sp. NPDC047418 | reverse complement strand
CCGTGCGCGCCGTCCGTGGCCGGGGCCCGTGCGCGCCGTCCGTGGCCGGGGCCCGTGCGCGCCGTCCGTGGCCGGGGCCCGTGCGCGCCGTCCGTGGCCGGGGCCCGTGCGCGCCGTCCGTCAAGGTGGAGTTGTTCGCCGCGATCCGGCGGGACGCGCGGCTTGAAGGCTTGGGCGTCCGCGCGTTGGCCCACAAGTACGGGGTGCATCGGCCGACTGTGCGGGAGGCACTGACCTCGGCCTGGCCCAAACCGCGCAAGCGGATGCCGCCGCGGCGGTCCCGCCTGGATCCCTTCAAACCCCGCGATCGATCGGATGTTGTGGGCGAACTTGGACGCGCCGCGCAAACAGCGGCACACGGTTAAGCGGATCTTCGGCCGGCTGGTAGCCGAGCATGAGTTGGAGGGGATCTCCTACTCCACCGTCTGCAACTACGTCGCGGTCCGCCGTCCGGAAATTCGCAGGCAGGCAGGCCCCGGCTGAGTACTTCGCCACTGAGCAGCCGCTGCTGCGGCCGTTGCCGGATGAGCCGTTCCAGACTGGCCGGGAGTTCCGGCCCGGGGTGGACCGGCGCGCGCAGATCTGCGTGCGAGCCAACCGGTACTCGGTGCCGGTGTATCTGGTTGGCCGCCGGGTCCGGGTGCTGCTGCACTCCGATGAGCTGCTGGTCTTCGACGGCGCCGACCTGGTGGCCCGGCACGAGCGGCTGGTCGCCAAGAACGGCTGCCGGCTGGAGCTGGATCACTACCTGGAGGTGCTGCTGCGCAAACCCGGGGCGCTGCCTGGAGCGACGGCCCTGGAGCAGGCGCAGGCGGCCGGGAAGTTCCCGGCGCACGGCGCCTGGTGGGCGGCGGTCCGCAAGGTGCACGGCGATGGCCATCGCCCCGCCACGGCCGCGTCGACCTGCTCTGCATCGATGAGCTGGGCTGTCTCGAACTCGACAAACGCGGCGCTGACCTGCTGTTCCAGGTTTTGGCCGACCGGGAAGAGACCGCCAGTGTCGCGATCGCCTCCAACGAGTCCTTCGGCGGCTGGACGAGAACGTTCACCGATCCGCGTCTTTGCGCCGCGATGGTCGACCGGCTCACCTTCAACGCCACCATCATCGAGACCGGCACCCAGTCCTACCGCCTCAGCCGCACCCAGGCCCAGCAAGCCACAGCCTCGTCCTGACCACCGGAACCAGCACTTCCTGAATGGCCGCCGCCACCGCCGACCCGGTCAACATCGGCTATTCATGGTGCACCGGCCGCAGGGCCGGAGTGGTTCGAGGTTTTAGGGGAGGCCGAGGCTGCGGGTGGCCAGGCGGGTCAGCCGGGTGACGGTGGTGCCGGTGTCGTCCAGGGGTTGCAGGAGGTGGCTGACGGTGAGGCGGACCAGTGCGTCGGCGGTCGCGGCGATGTCTTCGTCGTCCAGGCCGGGGGCGCGGGCGGTGATGTGCTGGCTGAGGACCTGGCCGGCCAGGGCGATGAGGGGCTGGGAGTCGGTGGTGACCAGGGGCAGGAGGGTGTCGCCGCCGCGGTCGCCGGACAGGATCGTGCGTAGCAGCGGGTTGGTGGCGCCCTGGTCGAGGGTGTAGCGGACGGCGGCCTCGATCGCGGAAGCGACGTCGTCGTGCGCGGCGACGTGCGCGGCGACGCCGTCGATGAAGCGTTCGGCTTCGCGGATGAGCAGGGCTTGGCCGATCTGGTCCTTGGAGGAGAACTCCTTGTAGAGGGTTTGGCGGCTGACTCCGACGGCCGCGGCGACCGCGGTCATGGTGACCGCCGACCAGCCCTGGTCGGTCATCAGGGCGAACGCGGCGTCCAGGGCGTCGCTGCGGAGTTGGTGGCGCACGCGGGTCTGGAAGTCGGCCGGGACGTGAGTGTTCACGCCGCCGACAGTAACAAGCCGGGTGTCCAGTGGCCGGACACCCCTCGACCCCGACCGGGGACATTTCAATCAATGATGTGCGTGGCATTGACAAGTCGTGGCTGATTGTCAAAGGTGGCGGGGTGAGATTCATCGACCGGCTGTGGCGGCGCCGCCACGCTCCGCTGGACACCCCGCGCGTCAGCAGTCCCGCCGCCGCTGCGGGGCGGACCCGGTGGAGGAGGTTCGCCGCGGTCCTGGTTCCGGTCCTGGGTGTGGTCGCGGTGATGGTCGTCGGGGTGCTGCGCGGCGCGCTGCCGGTCTCGGCCGGGTTGAAGGGCAAGACCAACATCAAACTGACCATCCAGCGGCTGTCCACCAACGCCGGCGGGTCCTTCCCCCGGTTCTTCCAGACCCGCGACGGCGACCGGCGCACCGTGGTCGCCCTGGCGCTGCGCGACACCTGGGCCGAGGGCATCTGCGCCTCCGGCAAGGTGTCCAGCCCGCTGGGCTCGCGGGTGCTGCGCATCACCACTCAACCCGGGCAGCGGCTCCAGCTCGATGAACTCCAGCTGGCCCTGGAGTCCATCGATGACGTCGAGGTCGTCGGGGGCGGTATCGCCCTGGGCCGCGGCGGCACCACTCCCGTCAAGGGCCTGGGCGACATCCCCGTCCAGACCGGCCCGCCCGGCACCCTGCCCATCACCGGCACCAACCTCAAACTGCGCATCCACGGCCAGGTCCGCTGGGTCACCGCCAGCGGACTCAAACTCGCCGGGATCGACATGACCATGGGAGGCGACGTCAAAGAATGCTTCTGAACGCCGCGACCCCGCTCACCGGCCGCCTGCGCACCCACTGGCGGCGCTGGCGGTCCTGGCGCCGCAGCCGACCCTTCTGGGGCGGCCTGCTCACCACCACCGGCGGCGCGGCCATCCTGCTGCTGCCCGCCGACCTGTACACCGTGCTGTCGCTGCCCGGCACCGCGGGCCTGGCCGGGTTCCTGCTCGGCGGCATCATCACCACCACCGGCCTGCTGCTGTGGTACCAGCCCCGCCACCACACCCTGCTCAGCGTCATCATCCTCCTGGCCGCCCTGGCCTCCTTCCTCTACACCAACTTCGGCGGCTTCCTGATCGGCATGCTCCTCGCCCTCACCGGCGGCTCCCTCGCCTTCGCCTGGACCCCCGCCACCGAACCCGCCACCGAACCCGCCACCGAACCCGCCACCGAACACGCCACCCGGCCTTCCACCGGAGACGCCGACCCGGCCTCCGGTGAACCTTCCACCCAGCAGCCGCACCACCCGCACACTCCATAGACCCCTGGTCCCGGCGGAGGCGCCCGCCGGGACCAGGTTCACACCACACAGCCCGCCAGGCCCCGCAGACGACCCCGGTGGGCAGACCGAACCCGGGGGCAGATCGAACCGGGGGGCGAACACGCCCGTGACGCGGTTCTGACCGGTACCCCTTGTGGCTGGAGGGTGTGCCCGGGCATCCAGCCGCGCGACTGTACGGCTTGCCGGGTGCTGACACCGATGACTGCAACAACCCCGGTGTCCGCAAACCCCGAGCGATGGACGGGTTGACAGTCAGAACAGTTGTGTTCTCGTCATTGACATAGAGGGCTTGAGTGTCAAATGGTGGGGGTATGGATGGGATACAGAGTCTGGTCTGGCGCGAACCGCTTCCCCCATCAGATCCACCCCACGCACCCCGATCACTGGCATGGAGGGCGGTCGGCGGCGAGGTCTGGGCACTGGCCGTGCTGCCCGGCGGCCCAGCCGACCAACCGCAGCCCGGCGCGGTGATGAGCGCGTGCGCGGTGACGCTCACGCACCTGGGGTCGCTGATCGAAGCGCCGCTGCGGCTGCGGGGCATCTGGCTGACCTGGACGCAGTGTCCGGCCGCGGGCCTGCCCTACCTGCTGGTGGCGCGGCTGGCCTCCGTGGAGGCCGGACAGAGTTGGGCACGGCTCACCGCGACCGGCCCAGCGGGAGACTGCGTCTGGGAGGCCATCGGCCAATTCGACGACGGGACCCCCTCATGACATCCCCGAACGGCACGGCCCTGGGCACGGCGACCAGCGATCCGGCCGCCGAGCAGCTGTTCTTCGAGATCTTCCTGACCCCCCGCGACGACCCCTACCCGGCCTACCGGCGGCTGCGCGAGACCGCGCCGGTACTGCTCACCGGAGACGGCACCCTGGTGCTGACCCGGTTCGCCGAGTGCGACGCGGCGCTGCGGCACCGCTCGTTCGGCAAGGGCAACGAACTGGCAGGATTCGGACTCCCCGGCGGCGCCAGCGAACAACAGCGCCAGGCCCAAGGGCGGCTCGGGCACAGCATGCTGTTCGCCAACCCGCCCGAACACACCCGGCTGCGCCGCTCGGTCGGATCGGTGTTCACCACCCGGCACATCCAGGACCTGCGGGCCTCCATCGAAGCCCGCACCCGCAAACACCTCGGCCAACTCGCCCGCCGGTCCGGCGGCGACTTCGTCGACACCCTCGCCCTGCCACTGCCGGTCAACGTGATCGCCGACCTGCTCGGCGTCCCCGAAGCCGACCGGATGGCCTTCACCCCGAAAGTCCGCCAGATGGTCGCACTCCTGGAACCCGCCGCCGACCCCGAGGCCATCACCGCCGCCGCCGCGGCCGAAGCCGACCTCGTCGCCTACTTCACCGACCTCCTCGCCGCCAAACGAGCCGACCCGCACGAAGACCTGCTGTCGCGGATGGCCACCGCACCCGAACAGACACGCCTGTCGCAACAGGAGATGATCTCCACGTCGCTGCTGCTGTTCGGCGCCGGGTTCGAGACCACCACCAACCTGCTCAGCAACACCCTGCACGCCCTCCTGGACCACCCCGACCAGCAAGCCGCCCTGCGCGCCGACCCCGCCCTCATCCCCACAGCGGTCGAGGAGTTCCTGCGCTACGACTCACCCGTCCAACTCGACGCCCGCACCGTCCTGCACGACACCGACTTCGCCGGCACCCACCTCAAAGCCGGGCAGGTCATCGTGATGCTCCTCGGAGCGGCCAACCACGACCCCGACCTCGTCGCACAACCCGACACCCTCGACATCACCCGCCCCGAACCCGCCCACCTGTCCTTCGCCTCCGGCATCCACTTCTGCCTCGGCGCGCACCTGGCCCGCCTGGAAACCCAGATCGTCCTGGAACACCTCCTCAGCCCCGCATACGTCGCCATCACCCGGCCGACGCAACCCCAACGACGCCCCGGCATCGCCCTGCGCGGCCTGGCCCACCTACCCCTCACCCTCCACCCGTGACCCGGGCCGCGCCCTCCGCAACCCCGCGCAACGGCGCGGCCACCCCCAGCCCTGCCCGCCCAAAAGCCAGCAACCTGCTCACCATCCGCGCCAAGGCCGGCCACCCACGACCGGCCCGGCCCGCCGTCTTCGGCATCAGCGGCCGACATCAACAGTGAGGGCGGAGCGGGTGTGAACAGTGTTCTACCCGGGGGTTCCCTGCCCGTGGATGACGCGGTGGATGGTGGAGCGACCGACGCTGTACTCGGTCGCCAGGTCGGCCAGTGACACCTCGCCCTCGGCGTAGCGGCGGCGAATCAACCGCCGCGCGGACTCGGGCAGTTTGGGCTGCTTGCCCTTGAGCTTGCCGTTCTTCTTGGCCAGCGCCATCCCCTCACGGGTGCGCAGGTGGCCCAGTCCGCCAAGATCGTCAACTGGGGCCAGAACTCGCCCGAAGATGGGGCCGCTTCTCGGATCTGGCCCACATTTCGTGATCGATACTGACCCGCCCGGAGGATCACCTGGCCTGGGCGGTGAGGAGGACTCGTTTACCTGTTGACTGAACCAGGAGCGCTGTTTTCGCAGATCAGAGGACGTGTGCGGGTAGCTGCTTTAGAGTCGCTGCCCGTGGACTTCGATGGGGAAGTGCAGCGGGATCTCGGGTCATTAGTCGTTCCGTCAGCCGGGTCTTTGGTCGCTACTGGCGATCGGTGGGAGCCGTACCGGCTGGTTGATGGTGACGGAGCGGCTGTCGAGGCGGTGGCGTTGTTCTTCCGTGACTTGCAGGCGGCCGGGCGCAGCCCGGCCACGGTGCGCTCCTATGGGCTGGACCTGCTGCGCTGGTTCCGGTTCCTGTGGGCGATCGGAGTGTCGTGGGAGCGGGCCACGCGGGCCGAGGCGCGGGACTTCAGCCGCTGGCTGCTGGTCGCGGGCAAACCCATCCGGTCGCACTGGCGGAGCACGGACGCTGCTGCGCCGACGGCTTCGGGAGTGCCGTACGCGGCGTCGGTGCGCGCGCATAGCGAGACGGTGCTGCGCTGTTTCTATGACTTCCACCTGGCCGCTGCCTCCGGCCCGGTCTTGATCAATCCGTTTCCGCTGGTGCGCACACGGCGCAAAGGTCGGGCGAATGCGCACCATAGCCCGATGGAGCAGTTCCGGGACGAGCGGTCCGGGCTCTACCGGCCGCGGATTCCCAGCCGGGTCCCTCGCTCGATCCCGGATGAGGAGTTCAATGAAATCTTCGCCCGGCTGCCGTCACACCGGGACCGGGCGCTGGTCGCTTTCTACGTCTCCACCGGGGCCAGGGCCTCGGAGTTGCTATCGGCCACACAGGGCGGGATCGATCCCGGCCGACAGGTGATCTCGGTGATCCGCAAGGGGAGCGGCGAGGTCGCGGAGCTTCCGGCGTCCACGGACGCGTTCGTGTGGCTGCGGCTCTACCAGGTGCAGATGGACGAGTTGATCCTGAAGGGGAGCCGGCTGCCGCTGTGGTGGACACTGCGCCGGCCCGGCCGCCCGCTGACCTACCACGCCGTTCACCGGATGTTCGAGCGCGTGAACGCGGCAGCCGGGAGCACGGCGACTTTGCACGCTTTGCGGCACACCGCCGCCTACCGGATGGCCGAGGATCCCGGGCTTCCGCTCACCGATGTCCAATTCGTCCTCGGTCACGCTCAGTTGACGACCACGCAGATTTACCTGACCCCGCGCAAGGAGGATGTCATCCGCAGGGTTTTGGTCCACCACGCCGAGCAGACCCGGCAGGCAGCCGCGCGAACCGCCCCGCCGCCAGCGCCGGGCTATCGGCCAGAGGCATTGGACGTGCTGTTCGGCAAGGCGACCTCGTGACCACTCCGGCCCCGGCAACGGTGGCCGTTCCGGCCGCGGCGCGTTCAAGCGGACCGCGGCTGGGACGGGAGGCGATGCGGAAACGCTTCCCGCCCCGCCAGGCCGCGGTGGACTGGCCGCGGGCCGGGTGTGACCGGCAACAGGCGATGCGGTTGGCGACCGCCGACGTGTTCGTGATCGACAACCCGCTGGTTCAGGCCAAGCGTGTCCGAGGTCTTCGGCACCTGCTGGACTGGCTTGCCGACCAGCGGGGCGACACCTGGCAGCAGCAGTGGATCAGCAGCGGCGCCGAGTCTTTGGGCGCGGCGTGGCGGCAGGAGCCGATCGCCTGGCTCGCCGGACACGGGAAGCGGTCGCAGTGGCTCCCGTCCGAGTTGTCCTCTGCGCTGCTCGTGCTGATCTTCGCCGACGTGCTGCGCCCCACGCTGCGCTGGCTGGTGTCGGTTCCTGCGATCAAGTCCGAGCTCGCCGCCGGACTGGCTCTGGAACGTGATCCCGACGGGTTCGCCAAGCTGCACGCGCACTGTCGCGGCGTTCCTGGGATCACAGCGTTGGCGGCGCGGCTGGCCGCGCAACGCGCCGCGGTGATCGTCGCAGCCAAAGGCGGCACTCTGGACGACATCACCGTCGGGGACGTACTGCAGCTGGTGGACACCGAGACCGAGTTGTCGGCCGCCTGGCCGCGCGGCGTCCCGGTGTTCTACCAGACCCTGCGTGACCTCGGCTTCCTCGGCGAACAGGCCCCGCTGCGGTTCCGCCAACTGCGCACCGGCGGGCAGCTGACGCCCGAGCTGCTGGTCGACCGTTACGAGCTGGCCTGCCGCCCGGTCCGGGACCTGCTGGTCAACTACTTGAAGGAGCGGCAGCCGAGCCTGGACTACAACAGCCTGAACGACCTGTCCTACTACCTCGCCAGACGATTCTGGAAGGACCTGGAACTCCACCATCCCGGCATCGACACCCTCGACCTGCCGCCGGAGATCGCCGCAAGCTGGCGGAAGCGGCTGCTGGTCAAGGAGCGGCCCGGCGACGACGCCGGCGAGGCGGTTCCACGGATCTCCTACCGCGAGTGCCTGGTCAAGGTTCGAAGCTTCTACCTCGACCTGGCGCAGTGGGCCCTGGAAGATCCAGCACGCTGGGCGCACTGGGTCGCTCCCAGCCCGGTCGGCCGCAACGACGTCGAGCATCGCAAGGTCAAGCGCCAGCACAAGGCCCGGATGGACGCCCGGACCCGCGAACGCCTCCCGGTCCTCCCGGTGCTGGTCGCCACCGTCGAGCGGCGGCGCCACATGGCGGCCAGGCTTCTGGCGGCCGCGCAAGACATCGCACCAGGTCACAGCATCACCATCGACGGACAGCAGTTGACTCGCCTTGGCGCCTGGACCGGGAAGCTGCTGGTCCAGGATCCTGCCGGCAGCCGCCGTGACCTGCGGGGCGAGGAGGAATACGCGTTCTGGGCCTGGGCCGCCGTCAACGTGCTGCGCATGACCGGCGTCCGCATCGAGGAACTAATAGAGATCACTCATCACAGCCTGGTCCAATACCGGCTGCCCACGACCGGTGAGATCGTGCCGTTGCTGCAGATCGCGCCGTCCAAGACCGACGCCGAGCGGCTACTGGTCGTCAGCCCCGAACTCGCCGACGTCCTGTCCACCATCATCGTCCGGGCCCGCGACGACACCGGTGCCGTCCCCCTGGTCCCGGCCTACGACTGGCACGAACGGCTATGGAGGCCACCAGCCCCGGTCCTGTTCCAGCGAAGATTCGGCACCGAGAACCGGGCGATCAGCCACGGCACCATCCGCAAGATGATCCGGGCGGCGCTGGCCGACACCGGGCTGACCGACCCGGTCAACGGGGGGCCTCTCACCTACACGCCCCACGACTTCCGGCGCCTGTTCATCACCGACGCTGTCCTCAACGGACTGCCGCCGCACATCGCCCAGGTCATCGCCGGGCACCGCGACATCAACGTCACGATGGGTTACAAGGCCGTCTACCCCGACGAGGCCATCCAGTCCCACCTGGCGTTCCTGTCCCGCCGCCGGGCCCTGCGCCCCACTAACGAGTATCGCGTCCCCACCGACGAGGAGTGGACCGAGTTCCTCGGCCACTTCGAACGACGCAAGGTCTCCATCGGCACCTGCGGCCGCACCTTCTCCACACCCTGCATCCATGAGCACGCTTGCGTCCGCTGCGCCCTGCTCTGGCCGGACCCCGCCCAGCATGACCGGCTGGTGGAGATCCGCGACAACCTCCTCGCCCGGATCGCCGAAGCCGAACGCGAGGGCTGGCTCGGCGAGGTCGAGGGGCTCAAGGTCAGCCTCGCCGGAGCCGAGGACAAACTCACCCAGATGGACCGCCGCTCACCCGCCGCAAGACCTGTCCACCTGGGTATCCCAGCTGCCCCTCCTGGCCGCTGAACAACCCAGCAGTGACCGAGAAGGCAATCGAGATCAAGTTCAGAGAATTCGGAGCAGCGGCAGCCCGGCTTTCCCGAACATCTGCCTCTTGATCATTTTGATGTGGTTCACGCGGCCTTCGACGGGGCCGGAGTTCCAGCGACAGGTCAGGCCCTGGATGACGGCGTCAAGGTCCTGCTCAAGGCCGTTGGCGAACGACGATAAGCCGGTCAGCCCGGCGGCTCGGACGTCGTCGATCCATTGACGGAGATCCTGGCCGGACAGGTCGGTGAGCATCGTGGCGAACCTGCGGACGTGGCCGCGGGCGGCGTCCAGTTCGGGGCAGCGTTCCAGCAGATCCTTGAGCTGGGGCCGTTCGTCCTCGGTGAGCGAGTCGGGATGGCGGGTGAGCCAGCCGGTGACCTGGCGGACGGTCGGCGCAGGCGGGGCCAGGGGCGTCTTGGCCGGGCGGTGCTCGGCGAGGTAGTCACGGACGGTGGAGTAACTGCCGGTGTAGCCGAGCGCGCTGACCTCCCGGAACAGCTGCCGGAAGTTGCCGCAGCCTGCGTCGACGCGCTGGTGCAGGTGGGGCTTGAACGGATCGAGCATGCTGGCGCGCGGGGCCTGCCAGCGCCCGTCGACCAGCTCCTGCCAGGTGGCGGCGCGTGCGTAACGCTGCACGGTGTGCCGTCCCCAGCCCAGATGCCGCGCGATCGCTCGGATCGGGTGCCCCTCGGCCAGCAGGTCATGCACGATCGCGTGATGCCGGCGGGCGCGCTCGGCGAACTTCCCGGTCGGCTCCGGCTCTGCGGGTGGCGTCGGCTCGGGCTCGGTGCTGGAAGCGGCCGGAGGCTCGGGCTCGGGTGCACGAAGGCAGGAGCGGTGCGCGGCGACGCATCGTTCGACGGCCTTGGCGAGGTTCTGCCACAGGTGGAACCGGTCGGCGACCTGGATCGCCTCCGGTGCTCCGGCGCGCGCGCCATCGGCGTAGGAGCCCGAGCGGTCCCGACAGATCACCTCGACGCCGGGATGGGAGATGAGCCAGTCCGCCAGGACGGCGGCCTCACGACCTTCCAGCAGTTCCAGTGGCGCCCCGGTCTCGCAGTCGATGAGCACGGTGCCGTAGTTCTGGCCGCGTTTGATCGCGAAATCGTCGACCCCGAGCACCCGCGGGGTATCGGCCGGCGGATCTGGGATCGACATGACCAGCCGGAGCAGCGTCGACCGGCCGACCATCGCGTGCAGTGCCCGGGCCAGCCGGCTGCCCGCCCGGCCGGCGGCCGCGACCCCGATGGCGCGCAGGAACTCCATCAGCAGGGTGGTCTTGCGGCCATACCGGACGGTCAGGCCGGGAACCTGCTCGACGAACGTCCGCCGCTCGCAGCCCGGTTCCTGGCAGAACAGCCGCCGAACCTGTAGCACGATCACCGTGCGCCGACCGCCGACCGCCGTGTCGGCCAGCCGCCGCCGATACCGGCTGTGCACTCTCGATGAGGCAAACCCGCAGCTCGGGCACGTCACCACCGGCGGCCGTGTCCGCGCCAGAATCTGCACCAGGTCAGCCACCTGCTCGATGCGCTCGACCTCGACCTCGGCCAGATGAGGGAACAGGACGCTCAGATCATGATCTCCACACCCGGAACATGATCGTCCGTGACCACCCAGCTACGGACCGGTATTCGTCACGAAATGTGGGCCAGATCCCGCTTCTCATTCTTGGAATCAGTAGGTCCCCGCCCCGTGGTCCGGGTGCTGTTCCCTTCTTGTTCAGCTGGTCATGTCGGTAAGAGGGATTCGGTAGGGCTCGAGGTCTCCGTGGACGGACTCGTCAGCGAGGTTGATCCAGAAGACGCCCGGGTCGTCTGGGCCGATATGGTCGACGAGCTGGAACGTGCCGCCTTCGCGCCATGCCTGGGTGGTGAAGAGCGTCGCGTGGAAGGCGTACGCCTTGGCGTCAGCGGCGTCGCGAGCGAGGCGCTCCTCAGCAACCGGGAACCCCACCGAGGGCGGGGTGTGGGGGTAGAGGATGAGGGCGGCCCAGGCGAGGCGTCCGGCCCAGGCTCGGTGGTCGGGCGTCAGGCCAGGGCGGAAGGGCAGGGCGCCGACCTGTCCGAGGTGCAGGTCAAGGGTGACCTCGGCGTCCTCGGGGCTGATCAGACTGGCCTGGGTCAGCGGTTCGACCAGCCGTGCGACCTCCCGGGCGAGGTGGTCGGGCGCGGTTGGTGCCTTCTGAGTGTCGTGAGGGCGGTCGGTGTGCGCCATGGCGTTCTCCTTCGGCTAGGCGGTGCGGGGACGGGGTGTCCCCGCGTGCCGGTGGTCCGGTTCCGGACGGAACCGGGCGTCATTGACCGCCACCTCGCGTGTCAAGGGCAAGGTCGGCGTGAGCTCGCCGCTGTATCCCCGCGGCGGGAACCTTCTCCGTGCGGCGGCGAGGCCGCCCTGGGCAACGACCCTGCTCATGAGGAGGCCGGTGGGGAGGTGGCGGCCGTCCCGCCTGGACTCGAGCTCTCGCTAGCCGTCTACCCGAAGACGTGGATGTTTCAGGGCTGATGGTCATCCCCGGGGAGCGGCTGGTCTCGGTTGGAAGTGTTTGTCAGGCGGAGGAGGGGGCGTGTAGTGCCGGTCCAGTCGGGGCGGTGGTAGGGCTCGACGCCGATGGCTGGGTGGCAGGTGGAGCAGCGGGCGGCGATCATTTGGCCGTGGCCGATGACTAGGCCGACGTGGCCGGGGTTGTTGGTGGAGGTGCCGGGGCCGGAGTTGAAGAAGACGAGGTCGCCGGGTTGGGCTTGGTTGTTGGGTACGCGGACGCCGAAGGGCCATTGGGTGAAGGTGGTACGTGGGATGGTGAGGCCGGCGGCTGCGTAGGCGGCTTGGACGAGGCTTGAGCAGTCCCAGGCGTCGGGGCCGGTGGCGCCGAAGACGTAGGGCTTGCCGCGTTGGGCCATGGCGAAGGCGATGATCTTTGCGATGGTCTCGTTGGGTGCGGTGATGGCGGCGGCTTCGGCGCACTCGGCCGGAGGTGTTGTGGCCTCCGTCGGGGTGCTCCGGGTGGTGGGCGTCTTCTTGTAGTTGCGGGCGCGGTTGAGGACGTCGTCGACGTAGGTGTTGCTGTGGTTGTAGGCGAAGAGCGCGGCGCGCATCTTGGGTGGGGCGCCGTTGTGGCGGAGGTAGTTGGCGGCGGCGGGGATGGCGTCGGCTGGGGCGTAGCGGTCTTTCTTGCCGTCGTGGTTGCCGTCGACGCCGAAGCTGGCCCAGGTGCCGGATAGGAACTGCATGGGACCACCGGCACCGGCGTGGTTCTCACCGGACTGGACACCTGGGGCTTTGGAACGTCCGTGGTCCGACTCGATGGAGCCGACAGCGGCGAGGATCTCCCAGGGCATGCCGTAGTCGGCACCGGCCTCGCGGTATAGGGCGAGGTAGGTGGCGGGGATTCCGGCGACTGGTGGCCCGGTGGCTTGCTGTCGGCATGCGTCGGGTGAGGGCGTGGAGCCGGTAACGGCACCGATGAGGACGACCGCCAGCACTACGAAGGCGACCAGGAGCGCGATTAGCGGCAACCGGTGTCCTCCGTCCTGTCGGGGCCGGTGCCGGGCGGTGGTGGCGATGCGGTGGCCAGGTCGGTCAATCGGTGGCGGGGGCCGTCCTGTCCTGCCAGTAGCCATACGGGTCCGGCGGGGCCGCCGGTGGTGTCGGCGGGTGTGTGGACGGCCGTGGCGACCGGGATAGGTGGTGTTCCCAGCAGGGCGCGGAGGTGGGCTTCGCGGCGGGCGTTGGGCAGCCAGAACAGGACTGGGGTGGTGATGCCGGTGGCCTCGGTAAGGGCCTCGTAGCCGTTGAGCTTGGCGGCGACTTTGGCGAGGGTGACGCTGCCGGTGTCGTGTTCGAGGAAGAAATCGACCGTTGCCGATCCCTGGGCTCCATGGGTGGTTTCGGTCCATCGGCCATAGGCGTCGGGTCGGGCGAGGTCTCCCCAGAGTTGGGTGCAGCGGCGCTCGGGCCACCACTTGTCGAGGTGGACGCCGGGCGTGTGGCGAGCGTGGGTGTGAAGTTGGGTGAAGAACTCGTTGACGCCGACCTGGTGGGCCAGGTGCCGGGAATGGCTGATCTGGAGTGCGGTGGTGCGGCGGTAGCCGAGTCCGGACAGGGTGGTGTCGCGATGGGCGGCCAGGTGATGGGCGCCCAAGGGGCCGAGGACCCAGTGATAGGGCGCTGCTCCGACGGGGACCCAGGGTTGGAAGCGTTCTAGGGCCTTGAGGCGGAACAGTTGCAGGAGCCGGTCGCGGGCCTTGCCGGGCGTGGTGAAGAAGATGGCGGCGATTTGGTGCGTGGTGAGGACGCGGTGTTCCCAGACCAGCTCCAGGATTGCCTGGTCGCGGTCGGTGAGCCGTGCGCGGAGTTCGAGGAAGAGTTCGGGTGTCGCTCGTCTGGGTGTGCTGGCCGTCCGGCGCTGGCGGATCACTTTCTTCACTGCGGCTGGCTCCCCTCGGTGGTTGGGCTCTCGGCGCGCGGGTCGGACGGCGGCCCGCCTTTTCTGGTGGTGGGTTTGGTCGTCGTCACGCGTGGTGTGAAGCGTTGGCGGGAGGCCGCGCGGATGTGGTCGGCGCGGCCGGGGACCGGGTCACGGAGCGGGCGCGTGCGGAAGGTGAATGCCTGGGTCGGCTGGCCGGCGGTGACCAGGCGTCCAGCGGCTTGGTAGGCGCCCAGGTGGGCGAGATCGTGCGCGGACAGGACGGGACCGGCGTGCCGGGCGAGGTCGCTCGCGTCCTCGGGCGAGGCCGCGAAGTAGATCTTGTTGCGGGCGTCGGCCGAGACCGCGTCGCGCAGGTCCTTGGGCAGTTGGGACAGGTGCTGGTGGGCCAGGACGAGCGAGAGCCGGTACCCGCGGGCCTCGGCCAAGATGTCGGACACCGATCCGGGCAGGTTGAGGAAGTTGTGGCACTCGTCGATGTAGGCGGCCGAGTCCGGCCGCTCGTCCTCGGGCAGTGCGGCGCGGCGGGTGACGCCTTGCCAGGTGTGCGCGAGCAGGAGCGATCCCATGAGGCGGGCTGCGTCTTCGCCGAGAACGCCCTTGGGGAGGCGGGCCAGGACGAGGCCGCCGTGGTCGAGGTGCCGGGCCAGGTCGACGGTGGATCCGGTCGCCGAGAGGGCGTGGTGGACGAACGGACGGAGTAGGACGGCGCGGAGCTTGTTCATCACGGGCCCGATCGCGGCCGCCCTCCCAGCCGGTGACAGCTCGTCGTAGCCGGCCCAGAAGCCGCGTAGAAGATCGTCCGACAGCCGTCCGACCACGCGGGCACGAAAAGCCGAGTCGGTGAGGAGTTGTGGGATCTGGGCGAGGGTGGCGCGGGAGCCGTGGGCACGCATGAGGCTCAGGCAGGCCGAGCGCAATAGGTCGTCCAGGCGCGGCCCCCATGAGGAGCGGAAGCAGCGGTGGAAGATCGACACGACCGAGTCCACCGCGAACGCCGGGTCAGGGCCGGACAGGATCCCGACCGAGGGCGGCGGTGCCGGGTCGGACGGGTCGAACACCACCGTCCGGCCTGCCATGCGGCTCGGAAGCCGGTCCAGGACATCGGCGATCAAGTCGCCCTTGGGGTCGATGACCAGAGCGCCGCGGCCGTCGTGGGCGTCACCCAGGATGAGTGAGGCGAGCAGGGTGGATTTGCCGACGCCGGTCTGTCCGAGGACGTGGACGTGTTGGCGTGCCCCGATAACCGGCATCGCAACGGGGCGGGCGTGGCCTGCGTCGGCGTCGCCCAGCACCCGTGCGGCCCCGTGCGGGGTGTCGGGGCTGGCAGGCACGTCCGGGGACGGGGCGACCGGTCGGGCACCGGCGCGCGTGATCGCGGGCGCGTCCGAATCGAGCGGCAGGTGCGCGAGGGCCGCCAGTTCGGCGGTGCCCAGCAGATAGCCGCGTCCCAAGTGGCGCTCGGCCAAGGTGAGGGCCGGGTCTCGGAGCCTGCGGCGGCGTAGGTGCTGGTGGCCGGACGCGTATAGCGCGGCGACCGATGCTAGGGCGTGAGCTCGTCCGCGCAGCCACTTGTCGGCGTTGGTGGTGTCGGGTGTGGCGACGGCGTAACGGATGTCGGCCTCGAACCGCTGTTGCGTCGCCTTGGCCAGGATCGCGCGGACCTGCTCGGCCCGTTCCGGGTGCACGCTCGCGTGAGCGGCACCGGTTGGGTAGCCAGGGTGACTGGTGCGTGTGCCGGGTGTGAGCAGGTCGAAGAAGAAGCCTCGCGACGTGGCCGGGTTCCCGCCTTTGAGCCTGGACGCGACGCGGTGGGCGCGCGCAAGACGTCGGCCCGTCACGGGGCGGGCGAGGACCTGGACGGCGGCGCATTGGCCCTGGTCGAGCCCGGAAACCGCGCCGAGTAGGGAGCGGATCGGGTCGGCGTGGTGATCGGTCTTCAGCGGATAGGAGTCCTCGCGTGACAGCACGAGACGGCCTCCGGCCGCTGGGATGGACGGCGGGAGGGGCGGCGCGGTGGCACGGGTCCTGGTGGTGGCACCTGGCCAGGCAGCCCGGATCGTCTCCTCGACCATCCCGGGCGGCACTGCCCCGGGCACCCAGATCTGTACCCGTACCCCAGCGGCGCTGGCGACGTACTCAAACGCCAAGTACGGCTGACCGAAGATCCAGCGCTTCCATGCCGGGGCGAGCAGGCCGGTCTGGTGGGCCCACCATGCGGGCGCACTGGCCGGATCGATCTGGGGCGGTACCGACACAGTGATCAAACGGGCGTCGCGCGCGAACCGTCGCGCCTGCCAGCGCTGCACCGTAGCCCGCGCGAACCGGAAGGCAAGGACGGCGACTCCGGTCGCGAGAGCGGCTGTCGGGCCGTACTGGGCGACCAGTACGGGGATGCGTCCGGCCTGGTCGAATATGTGCGTCCACTCAGGGACATCGCTGGTCGAGGTCATAGGGGGTCGGTCTCCAGGCCGTCGTTGTCCAGCAGCTCGGCGGGGTCGGTGGTGATCACCTTGTGTTCGGCGAGTGAGGAGATAGCGGCGAAGGCGGCCCGGTCGCCGGCGCTTCCACCGCACAAGAGGCCCTCGCCTCTTTCGGCCGATAGGAGGAAAGCGCGCTCGCCTTCGGATAGGGCGAATGCGTCTCCGACGGCGGTGATGGCTTGAGGTGCCTGGCGGAGCAGGATCTGGGTGGCGGAGTTGGCGACGACGGCGCGGCCGAGGTCGGAGGCGAGCAGGTCGGCGGCGTCCTGGGTGACGACGGTCAGCCCGGCCCAGTGCTTGCGTGCGGACTTGGCGAGCCGGTAGAGGAAGCGGGCGCCTTCTGCCTCCTTCATCAGCATCCATGCCTCGTCGACGATGACGAGGCGGGGGCGGCGGTCGGCGGGGTTGGCGACCTTGCGCCAGATGGCGTCCAGCGCGAGCAGCACCCCGACGGACTTGACCTCCTCGGGCAGGTCCCGCAGCGAGAACACCACCAGATGCCCGTCCGGACGGGTCGTCGTGGCCTGCGCGAACAGCTCCTTGTAGGACCCGGCGACGTACGGCGTGAGCCGTTCGGCGATCGCCTCGCCCTCGGGATGGGAACTGATGGCGAGTTGCTCGACCAGGTCGGCCAGCAGCGGCGCCGGACGCGTCCAGGTGGAAGGGGCGGAGTTGATGCCCCTCGCGGCGTAAGCGGCAAGGACGGCGCGGTCCAGGACGGGTCGCGCGGCGGGCGTCAGGGCCTCGCCGAGCATCGCGGCGACGAGCGTCTGGGTGAACAGGGCGCGGCGAATCAGCGTGTCGTCGCCCTGGTCGGTGGGCAGGTCGAACGGATTGAACGCCACGCCCTTCGCGCCGAGGCCCAGATGGGTACCGCCGGTCGTCTCGGCCAGGGCCCGGTACTCGTCCTCCGGGTCGATCACTGATACCTCGACGCCGTGGTACAGCAGCCGCAGCGCTTCGAGCTTGGTGAAGTAGCTCTTGCCCGCGCCGGACCGGGCCAGGACGACGGAGTTGTGGTTGTCCTGGGCGAACCGGTCCCATACGACGACGCCGGAGCTGGCGACGTTGACCCCGTACAGCACCTCGTTGGAGCCGGCTGGCGCGTTCAGGTCCGGGGACGCGAACGGGAACGATGCGGCAAGTGCGCTGGTGTCGAAGGTGCGGCGCTGCCGGATCGCGTCCGTCCCGAGCGGGAGAGTCGAGACCCAGCCCTGCATGGCGCGGAATGTGGTCGGCTGTGCGTCCAGCAGTAGGGACGCGGCTAGGGCCCGCACCTGCTGAACCTCGGCGTCCAGTTCCTCGGTGCCCCAGGCGTGCACGGTGAGGTAGAGGCCGACGCGGAACAGGCGGCCGTCTCCGCGCGCCAGGGACGAAGCCAGGTCGGCGGCATCGTCGGCGGCGGCCTCGGCGCTGAAGTCGGCAAGTCGGCCCGCCTCGGCATTGGCGCGGGCGCTGGACTCCAGGCGGGCGAGCTGACGCCGGAGCCGTTGGGCGGCGACCATCGGCGGGATTGGCTCGATGTGCAGGGAGACGTCGAGGCGTCCGGGGTAGGTGAGCAGCGGTTCCAGCCAGCCGGCGCCGACCTCGCGCGGATATCCGGTGACGGCGAACGACGCGCAGCAGCCGTCCGCCATCTCCAGCGACGATGCGCTTACGCGGAGCGCGGCGGGCGCGAGAAGATCACCAAGCCCGACCCGCTGGTCCCGATCATCTCCCTCGGCGGACGCTGCCGGAGCGCGGGCAGCGTGGGCGAGTGCGGGCAGCTTCATCGGATCACCACCTGGACGGCCCGGTGGCCGCTGGCCTGCACGGTTGCGGTCAGGACGTGGGCGAAGTTTTCGCGATCGAGGCTGCCCAGTGCCGAGGCGGGGAACGCGCCGCCGGTGGCCAGCGCGGCGGCGATCTGGAGGACGGCGGCCTCGCCCGCCGAGCACACCAGACGCCCACAGGCAAGCGCGATGACGGCCTGGTCCCAATTCACCCAGGCGAGCACGCCATCACGGGCGTTAGGGGCGGTGTCGCGCTCGATGAACTGTGAGCGGAAGTCGGCACGGGTCAGCCAGAACCGGTGAACGATCAGCAGCTCGACCGCCGCGAGTTCGCCGCAGGTGCCTTGCGCGTAGCGGCGGAGCCCGTCGGCCAGTTCGTTGGCGGCCGGTCGCTGCCGGCGCCGGAAGGTGTGCGTCATTGCGAGGCTCCTTCGGTGATGTGGGCGGTGATGGGCTGGTCTAGGTCGGCGGGCGGGGCGGGCCGCTGGTGGCCGGGTGAGAACGCGTCCGACAGCACGCGCACGCAGGCATCGGCGTCCAGGACTTCGGCCGTAACACCGAACCCGGCCAGCGTCCGGACGGCTTCAACGGCGCGGCGGGCGACGACGACGGCGCTCGCCTGGCGTGCGCGACCTCGACGTCCCGCACCAGGGACGGGCTGGTCCCGCACGACGATGAGCACCTCGCGCACCAGCAGCGTGCGTGAATCGCCGAGTTCGTCGAGGTAGGCGGCGTGGTCTTCGGCCGCTCGCCGCAACGCTGGGTGCGGCAGACCGGGCGCGGCCTCTGCCACCCGCGCGGCGAGGTCGGACAGATCGACCGGACGGGCCTGGATCAAGATCTGCACCGGGGCCTCAAGCGAGTTCAGCCACCGTCCGAAGAACCCGACCAGCGCGGCCTGCTCGGTGGACGTGCGCAGCCCGAACGAGATCGTCCCCGCCCGCACCAGCGCAGCCGTCCCCTCGCCGTCCAGGTCCATGACGCCGTCTTGGCGGACGGCGCGGACCGGGAACCGCAGGGCACCCGGCAGCCGGCCTCGCACCCTGCACCAGGCCGGGGCCTGGGGAATCGGCTCGGGCGCTGCGACGAGTGTGCGTCGCTGGCGAAGGTGGTCCAGGGCGGCCAGGACGAACCGGTCCAGGCCCATGCCGTTGCGGCGGCCGAGTGCCATCGCGCATCCGGCTGTTACCAGCGGGAAGCACAGCCCCGCCGTGACAGCGACCGGCAGCAACGGCGAGATGCCGACGAACACCGTCGCAGCGATCACCGCGGTCGCGGCGAGGATGGCGAGCTGGCGCGTGGTGAGCCCGTACATGATCTTGTCTGGCTGTTCCACGTCGGCCGGGATACGCGCCGACAGCGGCTCGTGATCGTCGTTCAACGGTTCCTCCTGCCATGGCGCCGGTGGCGGGGCGGGTCGAGCCGCACAAACCTGCGCGGCGCCGGACGATGTGGGGCTTCGGCGCGCCGGTAGGGCCGGGTCGGCGGTTGTGCCGCGATGCGCGGGTGCGGCCGGGCCGGTCCGCCCGCACCCGTCCGACCGGGGACGGGCGGGACGTGCGGCCGGTGCGGCGTGCCCCTGGGGGCCGCGCCGTGTCCGGCCCGGTGATGGGTCCCGGGACCGCCGTGCGCGGCGCTGTGCGTGCCGCTACGGGCCCCGTTCGCCGGACCGGGGCGGGAACGGTGCCGCCGGTCAGGGCCGCGCGGTTGGCGGCATTGGGGGCCATGGCCGGGGCCGCGACCGGGACGCGGCGCTGGTCCACCGGATGGACCGTCCGACGGGCCGCCGTGGGGGCCGCCGTGTGGGCCGCCGTGCCAGCGCGGCCCACCTCCACCCGGACGGGGACGGCCGCGCCCGGCGGCCGTGGTGGCGGCGCGGGCTCCCCGTCCGCCACGTATGGCCTTACCGGCAACTCCCATCGCGGCCCCGACGCCCTTGTAGACGACGAACGACTTGACGAGTTGGCTCAGCATGCGCGGTTGAGTTGGCTGCCAGACGGTTCGGGCGACCCATCGGGGAATGCAGGTCAGGATGTACAGCAGTGCGATCACCAGCAGCATGTCGACCAGTTCCGCCTGATCGGTCGGCATGGCGAAGGCGGGTTGGTTGTCGCCATGCTGAGTCAGCAGCAGCCGCAGGGCGGTGATGAACACGAAGGACTGGCAGACCTGAATCGCCAATGCGCCGGTGATCCCGCGCCACCACAACCGGGCCAGCCCATCGGTAAGAGGAAGCGCGTGGAACATGAGCGCTATCGGTGCTATGCCGATGAGAACCATGATGATCGCCAGCCGCATCACGTAAACGAAGGCCAGGATGCACGCCAAGACGACGACCACCAGCATGAGAATGGCGAAGAAGTGACCCTGTGTGGCGATGGAAGCTTCCACGCCTTCGGCGAATAGGCGTCCCGCCTGGTCCGGGTCGATCTGGTCGGCGCCGGTCATGAATATCGACCGCGCCAAGCCATTGGCGAACTGGATGCCGTAACCGATCAATATGAGGCTGGTGTTCATCGCGATGAACGCGGCCACCAGACGTATGATCGCCGGTCCGGGCATGCTCGCCCCGGGAAGTGTTTGACCGGACATCAGCATGACTCCGGCGATCATTACCATCAGGATGAAGCAGGTGTTTGCTATCGTCCGCGATGTCGCCCAGATCTGTTCGGCCTGTTTCATCGAGGACGAGCCAATCTCAGGAGTGGCGAGCTGCGTATCGGCAAGAAAGCCGAGTGTCGGCTTGAGGGCGCTGCGGGCCAGCGACTGGAACCAACCGGTTATCGCCTGCGTGGTTCGACAGGGAAGGTCAACCCAGGAACAGTCCTGCTCGTCCCCTTCGTCCTCTCCGCTGCCTTGGTCGCCGTTGGAGGTGCCGTCATCCGGATCCACAGGGTCGGACGGCGCGACGGTCGGGCCGACCGCCGAGACGGCGCTCGCGGCCACCGTGTCCGGATGAGCCTCGGCGGAGGTGCGCGAGGTAAGAGTCATCACACAGGCCCCGGCTAGGAGCACAGTGGCGACGACAACCGGCCCTCCTCGAAACCTTGGTATCCGAACGCGCACGGTCAGGACCCGACGATGTACTTGAGGACCTCCACCAGAACCGGGGCGAGCGCGGCGATGCCGTAACCGATGGCGGCATTGCGCAGCGTGCGCTTCCCGGCCTCGGCCTCGCCGGGGTCGCCACCGGCCAGCAGATACCGGACTCCGCCGATCGTGGCGAACAACGTGGCCAGCGCGACCAGCAGACCGACGATGACGTTGCGCAGGTTGGAGATGACCTGCTGAAGACGGGCATTGTCCGGCGGAGCGGAGATGACGTGCGCCTCAGCGGCTGCGGCCAGCGTCGCGGCGAGCACCAGGCCGCACACCAAGACACCAACACACCACAGCACAACCGCAGCGGCGAGACGTCCTCGGCTCACCTCTGGCCGGCGGGACGGAAGAAGGTCGGACAACGGACGGACGCTCAACGGGCAGCCCTCCAGGCATGCGACGAGGCAGCGAACGGGAAACAGCGGCGATCGCCACCGGACGGACGGTGAGAAACCACGGGGTGAAGACGGGCCGGGCCTTGCGGGTGTCCTCCTTCGGCAAGGGCACTCGGCGGACGGTCTGACGGATGGGGACCGGGTGACCATCCGGCCCGAGCCCGTCTTCAACCCCGGGGTTGCTTTCACCTAGTAACCGGACAGCTCACGCACCCGGCTGGGACATCAGCGATTCGAAGTCGTCCCGCAGACCCCCGTCACGCATCGCGACGACAAGGCGCTTCTCCGCGCGGCTACGGCGCTTCACCAGCGCCGCATAGGAAATGCCGAGCTGCTGGGCGAGGCGGGCAGGGGACATGCCGTCCAGCCGGGTCATGGTGATGATCTCGGCGTCGACCGCGGTGATGACGCCCTGCCGGACGGCCGAGTCCATGAGCAGGTCCACGTGGTCGTCCGACGAGAGCGACGATCGGTCGTTGTTCGCCAGCTTGGAGGGGTCCACCGGGACCACCTGCACGCGCGCACGGTAGGCGCGCTCGACGGCCTTGGCCGACCGCCACACCAGCCGCTGCGCGATCCGCGGCTGCTCCAGATCGACCTGGTGCAGCGCCTCGCAGAACGCCGACAGCAGATCACCGGCCACCCGCCAGGTGCCGGCCCCCGGCTCGTTGTCCAGGCCGCGCAGCCTGTCCCGCACGATCGCCTTCAGGCCAGGCAGCGCGACCCCGACGCACCCGATGACCCAGGACGGGCCCTGGTGGCGGGCGCGCCGCACCAACGTCTTCCACACGGCGTCGCGCGCGGCGTGCCCGGTGGACGGGTGCAGCAGGATCGCCCGGAGTTCATCGAGCGCGATCTCGCGGGCGGGCAGCCCGTGCCCGAGGGCCGCGCCGTCCACCGACAGCGGAGCCGGGCCGCGCGTCAGCAGATCGAACGTCGTCTCCGCGACGGCCAGGACGTGCCCGGCCTCAGCACCGGGGCGGTGGGGCGCCCGGTCGGAGCGATCGGCCGAACGGGCGGCGGGAACGGTGCTGGTCATGGTCATGTGAACCCCCGAGAGGTCGGTCGGTGAATCGGTCACCGACATCTCGGCAGAGCCCATGAGCAGATCATGAGCAGATCATCAGCAAGCACCCTCGACCGGATGTGCTCATGATCTGCTCATAATCGCTGTGACCTGCGAAAACGCGATCTGCTCATCATGTGCACATGCTGTCAGCGCGCTGAGGTCAAGCGCGCACATGTGTTGAGAACGCCGCTGACCAGCATGAACACGTGCACACGAGGGCACCGCGTCAAGAAAGATCAAAACTCCGAGGCGAGCGGTTGCGGCCCTGCTGCCTGCGGAGGAAGCGAGCGGTTGCCCGTCTTCGCAACGGCTCGTCGGTGGAGGAGCCGCCGTCGGCGAGAGCGGTGCGGACGTGATCCGAAAAGCGCGGCAGGCGAACGTGGACAAGCACGAAGGGGAGCGATCCAGACAAGACGGAAATCGGAGGATGTATGACGGATCTTCGACTGCGTTCATGGCGGAGACGATCGCCTTCATGGCGCCCACTGGCTGCGGAGGCGCGGCAAAGAAGCCGGACATATCGGAGCCCGCGCGGAGGCCATCGGCCAAAACCCAGCGCAAACCTCCTCGCCGCTTCCTCCGGCGATGCGTTGCCCGCGCTGGAAGTCGGCAAGCCCCTACAGAGCAACAGCAGAACGGACGAGTCGATCATGGCCAGCGAAGTACATATCAGGGACGATCAGCGACGACGTACCAACCGGTCGACCAGACGCGATCGCTGTCGAACACCCAGAATGGGGTGCTGCTCTTCCGGATCAACTACGCACCGGAGTCGGCTACGGTCAGGGGCACTCAGTAGCACGACATGGAGGGGAAGCACGCATGGCTCAGAAGGTCATAGTTCGGATGACAGATGACCTCGATGGCGCCGAGGCCAACGAGACGGTGGCGTTCGCCATCGACGGCAGGGCGTACGAGATCGACCTCAGCGAGAAGAACGCTGACAAGCTTCGAACCGCCCTTCACCCGTTCATGGACAAGGGACGTCGACTCAAGGCCGTCAGGGGCGGCAAGGCTACGGCTCGCAGCACCAACAGCCGGGAGCGCAGCGCCGAGATTCGCGAGTGGGCGAGGTCGGCCGGCATCAAGGTGAACGATCGCGGGCGCATTCCCGCCAACGTCATCGAGCAGTACGAAGCGGCTCACTAGCCGGACCCGCGTAGAGGGACCCACCTATGCCGGGTGGGTCCCTCTACGCATGGTGCGCCCAGCATGGGCGATTGCTTGGGGGTGAAAGTCCCCTGGAGGAAGAGGTGGTGCTAACTCCGAGCCGGAGGCAAGGGCGTCGTT
>NZ_JBEYTW010000108.1:0-30386 GCF_040643275.1 Spirillospora sp. NPDC047418 | reverse complement strand
GCAGGCTCCGCTGCAGCCCCGGCAAGGCCGGCCACCTGGTCAAAGCCATTGCCGTCCTTCAGAACTACGAAGCCACCCGAGGATGAAAAAGGCTCACTGTACCCGCACGTGATCATGGTGGTTCCCGTCATCCTGATCGGCATCCCAGAGCACTCCCAGGGCCGCCGATTGGACATCGCCCAGCCTCAGCGGGCTGGACATCACGGACAGATCGTCCACGCTCGGGACCCTTCGGCCCGTCGCCAAGCAGCGGGCAAGGGCGGCGACGACAAGGACCAACCTCCTCACCCTCCGCCCCACGTCGGATGTTGCCCTGCTGCCTCCGCGCGGTCGGCGTACATGTGAGCCGTCGCGGCGACCAAGGCATCAACGACCTCCGTCGAGTCGGACTCTGTGTCACCGGTCAGCTTCCCGGCGGCGCGGGCAAGGTCCTCGGTGACGGGCTCAACGACGGTCCTGGTGCTGGACAGCACAAGCGTGCCTGCTTGCGGAGGTGGGAGTCCGCTGCCCTCAAGAGGCCGAGCGGGCTCTGTGCCAGGCGGTGTCGCGCAGGAGGCGGAGGCCGTTGAGGGCTACGAGGACGGTGGAGCCCTCGTGGCCGGCGACGCCGAGGGGGAGGGGTAGGTGGCCGGCCAGGTCCCAGATGACGAGGCCGGTGATGAAGGTGGCGGCGATGGCCAGGTTCTGGACGACGAGGCGGCGTGCTCTGCGGGACAGCGCGATGGCGGTGGGATGGCGGCCAACTCGTCGCGGACGATCACGGCGTCGGCGGTCTCCAGTGCTAGGTCGGAGCCGGCGCGTCCCATGGCGATGCCGGTGTGGGCTGCGGCCAGTGCCGGGGCGTCGTTGACACCGTCTCCCACCAGCAGTGTTTTGCGTCCGGCAGCTTCTAGTTGACGTGCTGCGGCGACCTTGTCTTGGGGTAGTAGTGCAGCCCTCGGACCGACCGGCGCACTCGCGGCAGCCACCGCCGCATTGTCGGTCGGGGTCGGCTTCTCCCGGTGTCAGGGGCCGCGGCCGGGCTCGGGACGGTCGCCACCGGCGCGGCGGTCTCCACGCTGGCCCTGTGCGCGGCCGTCGTCCAGCCCCAGGCCGGCAAGGCCCTGGACGCCGGACGGCTGACGGCGCGGACCGGATCGGCATGCGGACTGGCCCTCACCGCGGCCGGCCTGGCCGCCGCGCCCCTGCCCGGCCTGGCCGGCGTCCTGGCGGCCGCCGCGCTCATCGGCGCCGGAACCGGCCTGATCACCCCGCTCGGCTTCGCCGCGCTCGCCGCCGGAACACCTGCCCAGCGGCTCGGCCAGACGATGGGATCGGCCGAGCTCGGCCGCGAACTCGGCGACGCCGGCGGCCCGCTGCTGGTCGGCGCCATCGCGGCCGCCACCACGCTCACCTACGGGTACGCCACCCTGGCCGCACTACTGGCGGCAGGCCCCCTCATCGCCCTCGCCCACCACAGGACGCCTGCCAACTCCGACTAGTACTCCAGCCGCCATTGAGTGATCGATGCGCTTCCCCCGAGAACGCGGAGGCCGAAGCTGCAGCGTCCGGCGTCGGCTGTGTCCTCGCTCGGTTGGATGTGGATGGCGTTTCAGGTTCGGCTGGCGGGCAGCGAGTTTCTGATGGCGTCCAGGGCGGCAGAGTGCGGAACGATGGGCTCGTATCCGAGTTCGGCTACGGCCTTGTCCGTCCGCAGGGTGCATTGCTGTCCGAGGAACCATCGGGCGGGAACGGGGATCTCGCGGGCGGCGGTCTCGGTGTCCAGGTCGGGGATCGGGAGATCGACGCCATAGATTTCGAACTGGGTCTCCAGGAACTCGCGCAGGACGACGCGGTGCCGGTCGGTGACGAAGTAGGCCTGGCCTGGCCGGCCGCGCTGCCATCCGAGCAGGAGTCCCTCGACGGCGTTCTCGACGAACGTGACGTCGGTCGTGTGCCGGCCTCCGCCGATCCAGGCGAACTGCCCGGCCTCCGCCGCCGCCACCAGGCCCTCGACGAGGAGGCTGCCGGGGCCCCAGACGAACCTCGGGCGAATCGACACTGTGGCGAAGCCCGGGGCATTCGCATCGAGCACGATCTTCTCGGCCACGGCCTTCACCGCGCAGTAGGCGGCTTCGGAGTCGGGCCGCAGCGGCGCGGTCTCGTCGACGTCCACAAGCGGCTCGCCTGCGAGGAGCGCGGCTTCGCTTCCGCAGTGGACGAACCGAGGGACCTGCGCGTAACGGGCCGCGTCGACGGCTGCCTGGGTACCGCGAACGGACACAAGTTCATGACGCTCACGGTCGGCGGTGATGTCGGTCTCGGCGGCGAGATGGAACAGCACGTCGCTGCCCGTCACGTCGTCGCGCCACGTGGCCGGGTCGGTCAGCTCGCCCCGCACGGGCTCGGCGCCCAGCGCCGCCACCTTCGCGGCCGATGCCTCAGTCCGGACCAGGACACGAACCGAGTGCCCCTCGTTGAGGAGCCGGCGTACCAGCACCTGGCCGATGAACCCCGAACCGCCCGTGACGAATGTCTGCGCCATGAACCTCTCCTTCGCCCTTGCGAGCCTCTCGCCCGCCTCGAGCGAGAGCGTGTCGTGGTGTAGAGCAATCAGGGGTCCGGGGGCCTTCCCTCGACCGCATTCATACTTCGAGGGTTCGCGATAACTTTTTTGGATGGCTTCTCTTCGGGCATTGGAGTGCCTGGTCGCGGTCGCGGACTCCGGATCGATCACGCAGGCCGCGTTGCTGCTGCACTCATCGCAGCCCGCCGTCTCCCATCAGCTCGCCGCGCTGGAACGCGAGACCCGGACGGTCCTGCTCCGCCGCGAGCCCCGAGGGGTCACGCTCACTCCCGCGGGACGTGCCGCCGTCGCGGACGCCAGACGAGCGATCGATGCGGCCGCCTCCGCGGTGAGATCGGCGCGTGCGGCCGGTCAGGCGGCCGGCGGGGTCCTGCGGCTGGCCTGCGCGCAGAGCCTCACGGTGCCGCTGCTCGCCGCGGTCATTCGCCGGTGGCATCGCCGCCACCCCCAGGTCGCGATCACGCTGCGCGAGTCGACGGCGATGGACGAGGCGCTCGGCCTCGTCGACTCCGCCGAGGTCGACGTGGCGGTGCTGACCGCTCCCTCGACCGGCCGCTTCACGATCACCGCCCTCGCCGCGGAGGAGATCGTGCTGGCGGCACCCACCGGCCACCCGCTGGCCGAGCGGCCGGTGGTACGTCTTGAGGACCTGGACGGTGCGCCGCTCGTCCACTTCGCGCCGGACAACGGCCTCAGCGTCTGGCTCGACCAGTCCTTCGCGCGCGCCGGAGTCCACCCGGAGACGGTGATGAGGACATCGGTGACCGCCGCGGCGCCGCAGCTCGCGGCTGCCGGCCTGGGAATCGCCGTGTGCCCCGTGAGCGCGGTCAGTGATGGCTTTCCGGGAGCGGTGCGGTCGTTCTCTCCGCGGTGGACCAGGCAGCTGGTCGCGGTGACGTCCGGGGAACCGGATCCGCTCGTCGCACGGTTCATCGGCGACCTGCGCAGTCACGGCATGCGTGTGCCGCGCGGTGTGCGGGCCCAGCTCGCACAGGACGGTCCGCCGGCCGAGACGCCACGACCGTCCTCCTGAGAACCTGCTCGTCACCGTCCTCGTCGCGAGTACCGCAGGCGGCCGCCGCAGCGTGGAAGGTCCGGCTCCCGACGGGAGCCGGACCTTCGTTGGATGGACGGCTCGCCAGCGCGGCTCGATGCCGAGGAGCGGACGGCTCGGTGCCGAGGAGCGGACGGCTCGGTGCCGAGGAGCGGGCGGCTCGTCGACCGTCACGACGCGGTAGCCGAGCCCGATGAGGCGCGGGTCAGGGCGCGGGGTTGCAGGTTTGGGTGGGTGAGGCGTTTTCATAGGCGGCGGCCAGGCAGCGGCCCTGGGACTGCTGGGCGAAGGCGTTGGGGTGCATGGACTCCTGCTGGTAGCCCTGGCTTATCCTCATCCCGGCGGTGCCGTAGCGCACCCATCCCATCTGGCTGCCCAGTTTGCCGGCGTCTTCGCTCGGGCCCGCCTGGCGGGTGCCCTTCTCGCAGAGGGCGTGGCCGTCCAGCGCGTGGAGCATGCTGAGGAAGGTCACGTTCCTGTCGGCGGCGACCTTCCGCAGCATCGTGTCGATCGCGGGGGTCAGGGTGTCGTGCATGAGGTCGAAGTCGGCGTTCCACAGCGGGCAGCCGCCGACCAGGGTCCGTTTGGTCTTGCCGCCGCCGGCCTCGGGGAAGATGTCCCGCACCTTGGCGCTGGTCGGTACCGGGGAGGGATAGGACTGCAGGATCAGCTTGTAGCTGCCGGAGGGCGAGCCGGCCGCGTCCATCACCTCGCGGATCTTGTCGATCACTTTTCCGACGTTCGCGGCCACCCGCGGAAGTTGGGCGAGTATGCGCTCCCCCTCGCCGGTGGCCGCACATGACGGCTTGCTGTTCATGTACTGATCGGTGCAGCGGCGCAGGACGTCCGACACGTTCAGGTCGTTGCCGCCGATCGACACCACAATCATTTTCACCTGCTGGGTCGCGGCCGTTGTTCGCAGTAGCCGCGTCTGCGATTCCTTGTTCTCTTTGTAGGGCTCGCTGAGGACGTGCTTGGTCTCGGCTCCCGAGCAGGCCAGATTGACCGGAGTGAGCGCGACCCGGCGGGTGCCGTTGATCTCGGCCACATCCGAGCGGTGGCATCCGGTGGTGGTGGGGTGCCGGGGATCGACCGCGGTGCCGTCGTAGACCCGCTTCGGGTCATAGCGGCAGAAGCCCGCGTAGCGGTAGGCGGCGCGATCGGTCCCGCCCCGGGTGCAGAACGCGGCGGCGGCGAGGTCGCCGTTGCCCCACCAGCGGCCTGCCTCACCGGAGATGAAGCTGTCTCCCAGCGACACCGCCACCGGTCCGTCCAGCCGTGCGAGGCTCCCCTCGCCCGCGGCGCTGGCCTGGGGCACCCAGGGCGAGTAGGCGGCCAGCGCCCCTGCGATGACGGTGGCGAGTGCGGCGAGACCGGCGCGTTTGCTGCCTTTGGTCATAAATGGAACCTCTCAGGCGATATGAGGGCGAGGGTCGTTCCTCCACTGCCTGGTCCGGAACCACGGAGAGAGGAGGATGGCGGCGTTCAGCGAACAATTCGCATCCTCATGATTACACACAGTAATTACAGTGGAATTGGCTGAGCGGAGAGTGCTCTCTGACGGGCGAGACATTGCACTGTGCATCGCCCGTCAGGACATCACCGCCATACGTGGGCGAAATTGGCGATATCGTGCCGCGTCGGCGCCCTTGGTCGTCTGCCCTATTGCCCGGGGAAATTGTCCGGGGCGGGGTGGGCCAGGCCCGTCTGGTAGGCGATGACGACGAGTTGGGCGCGGTCGCGGGCCTCCAGTTTCGTCATGGCGCGCTGGACGTGGGCGCGGACGGTGAAGGGGCTGAGGACCATCCGCTCGGCGATCTCCTGGTTGGACAGGCCGGTCGCGACCAGGGCCACCATCTCGCGTTCGCGCGGGGTGAGCGCGGCGAGCCGTTGGGGATGGTGCGGCGGGGCGCCGTCCGGCGTGGACAGGAAGCGGGCGACCAAGGAGCGGGTCGCGGCCGGGGACAGGAGGGTGTCGCCGTCGGCGATCGTGCGGACGGCGGCCAGCAGGTCCTCGGCCCCGATGCCCTTGCCGATGAAGCCGCCGGCGCCCGCGCGCAATGCCTGAGCGACGTACTCGTCGGTCTCGTACGTGGTGAGGATCAGGATGCGGGTGCCGCGCAGTTCCGGGTCGGCGCAGATCTGCGATGTGGCGGTGAGGCCGTCCACCTCGGGCATGCGGATGTCCATGACCACCACGTCCGGGCGCAGTTCGCGGGTGAGCCGCACCACCTCGCCACCGTCGGCGGCCTCGCCGACCACGGTGATGTCGTCGGCGCTGTCGAGGAGCAGACGGAAGGCGCCGCGCAGCAGTGCCTGGTCGTCGGCGAGCAGGACCCGGAGCGTCACGGCGCGGCCTCTCCGCCGGTCCTTCGCGTTGCGTCCCTGGCGGGCAGGGGCAGTTCGGTGGAGACGAGGAAGCCGCCCTCCGGGCGCCTGCCCGCGGAGAGGTGCCCCCCGACCGCGGTGGCACGTTCCCGCATCCCGATCAGGCCGTAACCGGGCGGGCCGGCGGGCGTACCCGTGCCGCCTCCGTCGTCGGCGACGGTGATGGTGACGCGGTCGCGGTTCCAATCGAGGCGCACCTGGGCGCTCCCGGTACCGGCGTGCTTGGTCACGTTGGTCAGGGCCTCCTGGATGATGCGGTAGGCGGTGAGGTCCACGCCGGGCGGCAGCGGCCTGGCCGTGCCCTCCCGGTGCACCGACACCTCCAGGCCCGCGCGGCGGAAGGATTCGAGGAGCGTGGGGAGCCGGGAGAGTCCGGGCGCCGGTTCCGCGGGCGCGGCCGCGTCCCCGGACTGGCGCAGCAGGCCGACGGTGGCGCGCAGGTCGTCGAGCGCGTCGCCGGTGGTCTGGACGAGTTCCCGCAGGCTCTTGCGGGTCTGCTCCGGGCGGGAGTCGAAGAGGTGGACGGCGACGGCGGCCTGCGCGTTGGCCAGGGTGATCTGGTGGGCCACGAGGTCGTGCAGTTCCCGGGCGATGCGCACCCGTTCCTCGGCCACTCTGCGGCGCGCCTCGCTCTCCCGGCCCTTCTCCGCCCGCCGGGCCCGCTCCTCCACGGCGGCCAGGTAGGCCCGCCGGTTCTGCGTCGAGTGGCCGAGGACGCCGGCCACCAGCGGGATCGCCGCCATCGCCCCGAGCCTGCTCGCGTCCTTCCAGGAGAGGGTCCCGAACGAGAACACGAGGTCGGAGACGACCGGCAGCGCCGCGGCGGCGACCAGCGCCGTGCCCGCCGTGCGCCCTTCGGCGCGCACGGCGAGCGAGTAGGCGGCGATCAGGGCCGGGACCACGATGAGCGGGCTCAGCAGGAGGCCCGCGGGCGGCGCCAGCGCGCCGCCCGCGGTCGTGACCGCGAGGGCGGCCGGCGGCGCCCGGTGCCGCAGCGGCAGCACCGAGCAGGACACCACGGCGATCAGGTAGGCGGCGGCGGACGGCGGTGCGATCGTCCTGTCGTCGACCTGCAGCGCGCCGCCGAGCAGGCAGAGGGCGAACGCGATCGCCGTGATCGTCGCCTCCCGCCACCGCGTGCCGCGCGGTCGCCGGCCACCGCCGCCCGTATCCGTCATGGCCGGCTCAGTGCCGGCCGGCGGGGGACGGCGCCACCGCGTCCGGCCGGGTCGCGGAGGCCGGGGCATGCCTGCTCAGCGCCTCGCCCTCGATGTCCACATTCGGCAGCACGCGGTCCAGGATACGAGGCAGCCACCAGGCCCGGCGGCCGAGCAGTGCCAGGACCGCGGGGACGATCGCCATCCGGACCACGAAGGCGTCGAAGGCGACGGCGGAGGCCAGGCCGACGCCCATCGTCTGGATGGTCGGGTTGCTCATCCCGATGAATCCCGCGAACACGCTGATCATGATGATCGCCGCCGCGGCCACCACGCGTCCGCTGTGCCGGAAACCGTGCACGATCGCCTCGCCAGGGGAGGTGCCGTGGACGTACGCCTCCCGCATCCGGCTGACGAGGAAGACCTCGTAGTCCATGGCGAGGCCGAACACGATCCCGATGATGAAGATCGGCATCAGCGACATGACCGGCCCGGTCTGCTCGATGCCGATCAGGTCCGCCGCCCAGCCCCACTGGAAGACGGCGACGAGGACGCCGAAGGCGGCGCCCACCGACAGCAGGAAGCCGAGCGCGGCCTTGACCGGGACCAGGACCGAGCGGAAGACCACCATCAGCAGGAGCACCGCCAGGCCGATGACCACGGTCAGATAGGGGATGAGGGCGTCGGACATCGCTTCGGAGATGTCGATGTTCAGCGCGGTCGCGCCGGTCACCACCATGACGGCGCCCGTGCCGGCCTCGACGCCGGAGGCCGCGTCCCGGATCGTGTGCACCAGGTCCTTGGTCTCGCCGCTGCTCGGCGCGGTACGCGGGACGGCGGTGAGGACGGCCGTGTCCTCGGCCTCGTTGAGAACCGGGTCACCGACCGAGGCGACCCCGTCCAAGCCCCGCACGGTCTCGACGACCGTGTCCGCGGCGGCCTTGGGGTCCGGGGAGTCGGACATGTCCACGACCACGGTCAGTGGGCCGTTGAAGCCGGGGCCGAAGCCGTCCGAAAGCAGGTCGTAGGCACGGCGCTGGGTGGTGTCCACCGACTTGGACTCGTCTCCGGGCAGCCCGAGTTCGAGGCTCAGCGCCGGTAGCGCGACCGCGCCGAGACCGAGGACGGCGATCAGCAGCACGGTCACCGGCCGGCGCAGCACGAGCCGCGCCCAGCGGGTGCCGAGCCCGGGGCGTCCGCCGGCGGGCCCGGCCTGCGGGCGATCGCTTCCCGGCCGGGCGGCCTTGCGGGCGGCGCGGGACAGCACCCGGCGGCCGAAGAACCCGAACAGCGCGGGGACCAGGGTCAGCGCGACGAGGACGGCGAGGGCCACGGCGCCCGCGCCAGCCATGCCCATCTTGGTGAGTTCGGGGATCCCGACGACCCCCAGCCCGACCAGGGCGATGAAGACGGTCGCGCCGGCGAACACGACGGCGGACCCGGCCGTGCCCACCGCCCGGCCGGCGGCCTCCTCCGGCTCCCGGCCCTGGGCGCGCTCGTCGCGGAAGCGGGAGGTGATGAAGAGCGCGTAGTCGATGCCGACCGCCAGCCCCAGCATCAGCGCCAGGATAGCGACGGTGGACGTCAGGCCCAGCGGAGCGGCCAGCGCGGAGACCACGCCGAAGCCGATGATCACGCCCCAGAAGGCGGTCAGCAGCGACAGTCCGGCCGCGACCAGCGACCCGAGGGCGACGACCAGGACCACCGCCGCCACCGCCACGCCGATGAGTTCGGTGGTGCCGCCCGGCGCCTCGTCGGTGTCCAGGGCGGAACCGCCGACCTCCACGGTCAGCCCCGCGTCCCGGGCCTGGCCCGCGGCGTCCTCCAGGGCGCTCTTCGCCGACGCGGTCAGGTCGACGGCGTCCGCCGTGTAGGTGATCGTGGAGTAGGCGATGGTGCCGTCGTCGCTGACGGCGCCGGTCTCGTAGGGGTCGGTGGCCGACGCGATCTGGTCGCCCCCGTCCAGCGTGCCGAGCGCGTTCTCGACGGCCGCCCTGTTCTCGCGGGCGGTGACCCGCTGCCCGTCCGGGGCCTGGAACACCAGGCGGGCCTCGGCGCCCTGGGCGTTGCTCTGCGGGAAGCGCTCGTCGAGCAGGTCGAACGCCTTCTGCGACTCGGTGCCGGGCATGGAGAGGCCCTCGTCCTGCGCCGCGGGCGCCACGGCGGCGGCGACCCCGGCCAGCACCAGGACGCCCAGCCACAGGGCGCCCACGAGCCGGCGCCGCCGGAAGGCCCACCGTCCGATCCGATCAAGGAATGTCGCCACCTGATATCACTCCGGAAACCGCTAGGGGAAAGGGAACGCGCGGGATTTCGCGCGCTTTCAACACTCCCCCGCGGCCACCCCGCCGGGCATCGTCTCCCGTCACGGTCTTGACCTGGTGCGCTCGGACCAGCGTTCGCGGTGCCCTGGTGCCGACGCACTAGGCACAAGTCACCGCGTTACCACTGCCGCTCGACGGTTCCCTTGGTGGCGACCCGCGCGTGGGTGAGAAGCGCTCGCTCGGAGGTCCGCCCGCATCCTCAGAACCGAGGCGCCGCGCGTGCGTGCGGGCCGTACGCTGTCCCGCATGCGGAGCTCACTGGCGGACGCCGGCCGGCGCGGGAACGGAACGGGAACGCCATGACCCGCGGGACGGTGGTCGAGGACGTCGCCGAGCGGCTCGCGTTCGCGATCGCGTCGGGACGGCTGCGGCCCGGGGAGCGGCTGCCGTCGATCCGGCGGCTCGCCGAGGAGTACGGGATCAACCCGTCCACGGTCCAACTCGTCCTCGGCCGGCTGCGGGCGGCGGGGTTCGTGGAGATCCATCACGGGGTCGGCGCCGTGGCCCGCGACGTCGAGGCGTACGGCGGGGTGGAGACGTGGCGCTATCTGTTCCGCTTCTCCCGTCGGCTGCCCGACCTGGCGGAACGGATCCTCCGCGACGTCCTGGAGACGCTGCGCATGTTCTACCTGTCGGTCGCGGACAAGGTCGAGGCCGCTCCGGGCGCCCACGACCCCGGGCCGGCGCGGCGGGCGTGGCGGCGCCTCGACCTGCTCGCGCGGGACGAGAGTGCGACCCCGGCGGACGTCCACCAGTGCGTGCTGGAGGTCCTGCGGGCGGGGTGCATGGGGGTCGGCGGCGGCGTCTTCCTCGGGGTGCTCAACTCGCTGGGGCCGATGCTGGCCGACGTGCCGGAGGTGCTCGACGTCGTGTTCGACGACCCCGGCGTGCACGTGTGGTGGTGGGACCAGCTGATCGGCGCCTGGGAGGCCGGGGACATGGGGCTCGCCCGGCAGGCGATCGGCCTGCTGGACGACTGGCACGCGGAGGTGCTCGGCCGGCTTCGCGCCGCGTTCGACGGGCAGGCCGACTAGCCGTTTCCGGGCGTTGTTGTGAATGAGCGTAGAAATCCGACTCGCGGAAACCGCACCGCGCTCGCTACTCGCCCGCCAACTGTGCGACACACACTGTGGGACGCATCCCCCGATCCCCGAAGGAATGAGGGACCACATGCGACTCACCCACGATCCATCCCCCGCCCACGGCCGTCCGGTACGCCGCGGACCGATCCGCACCGCGGTCCTCTCGGTGCTCAGCGCGCTGGCCATGCTGGTCGCCGCGCTGGCGGCGCCCCCGGCCGGCGCGATCCCCGCGCGGAACCCTGCCCGCGATCGGCGTCGACACCGGCCGGTTCAAGCTGCCGACCGCCTGCACGATCAACCTCGGCGGAGCGCTGCCGGTCCTGTGGCTGCCCCTGGACGTCGACATCCAGGGCGTCGCGCCGGTGCAGCTCGGCCCGGGCCAGGAGTTCTGGCTGACGCAGGGCTCGGGCAGCATCACCTTCCCGGAGTGGCTGACCGCGCTGGCGCCGATCCTCGGCATCACCAAGGCCGACGCGACGATCAGCGACATGTCCATCGGCGCGACGAACTCGACGCCGGACGCGGTGAACATCGCCGAGGACCCGATCACGCTCACCGACATCCCGGTCGAGCCGGGCAAGCCGCTCAAGGTCGGGCTGCCCGCACCGGGCCAGAGCCCGTTCGACGTGGGGCCGTACGTCGCTCCGCAGAGCGGCAAGGTCACGCTGGGATTCAACAGCGCGTTCGCGAAGGTCGACCTGAAGTCCTCGGCCGGCTTCTCGCTGCCGATCACCGCGGACTGCAAGCCGCGGGGCGGCAACGCGCTGCTGACCATCTCGGTCGGCGGGGACGCCGGGCAGCCGCCCGCCAGGTTCCACGGCGCGCCGCTGGACTTCCCCGAGCCCAAGTCGGGTGAGCTGGCCGGCATCATCAACGCGCCGTACCAGTGCACCTGGAACGGGCAGTCCCACGACGTGGGCATCGCGGTCGGCGCCGACGGCATCCCGCTCACGGTCGGCAAGTCGGGCTCGTTCTCCTTCACGAACGCGTCCGGGGCGCTGACGGTGCCGAAGGAGACGGTGAACGGCCTGCTCGACCAGGGCGTGAAGACGGTCTCCGGCACGGTGTCCGAGCTGAACCTGGAGGTCGAGGGCGGCACGCCGCAGACCTTCAACGTCATCCCCGGCCAGGGTGTCCCGATCCCCGCGGCGACCCTGGTCCGGGACGAGCAGCTCGTCGTGCCGCTGCCCGCGGACGGCACGCTGACGGCAGGGCCGTTCACACCGTCGTCCGGGTCGCAGAACGTCCGGGTGATGCTGGGCGGCGCCAAGGCGCGGCTGGCCTTCAACGGCGGCACGCCCACCCAGGCGACCTGCGGCAAGCCGTCGCCGAGCGTCTACCTGGTCGACAACCCGGTGACCTGATCCGTCCCGGCCGCACCGCCCGTACGGGCCGTCCCCGGTTCAGCCGGGGGCGGCCCTCCCCCGTCCGTCCCGAAGTCGCCCCGATGAAGATCACCTTCGCCCGAGGCCGGCTCGCCCCGCCGGCCCTGACCGCGCTGGGAAGCGGGGCGGGTCAGGGCTCCACGCGGCCCGGGCCGCCTCGCTCGGCGAGTTCCCAGAGGAGTTCGAAGCGCTCCTTGCATGCGCCGGTGTAGTCGGCCCGGGTCCGGAGGCGGGTCATGAAGAAGCCGAGCTGACGGTTGGAGGCCGGGACGGCCTCGTAGGCGACCTCCTCGTCGAAGAGGATGAAATCCGTCGGGCTCTCGTGGATGGCGGGAATCTGGTCGTAGCGGAGCACCCTGACCTCGATCCCGGCACCGCGCTGCTCCTGGGTGATCGACCGGAAGACCTCGTCGTTGACGTCGGGATCACCCTGCATGATGAACAGGCGGCGGATGGTCACTCCCCGGGTCTTCGCCTCGACCTGTGCCTTGAGGTAGGCCCGCCCGTGCTCGCTGGTCCAGAAGCCGCCGGTGAAATTCTGCCCCTGGCCGTCGACCGTGGTGGTGCTCGTCGCATCGATGGTCTTCATGGTGGCCTGGGTGAGCTGGAGGATCCAGTCGTGGTCCTCGCCGTCGCAGGTCACCTCGCGGTCGCCCCGGCTGAGCTTGTCGATCAGCTCGGTGTCGCCCTTCACCACGATCTCGGTGAACCGCCTGATCAGCGGCGGGCAGTCCTGGCCGAAGTTCTCCACGGCCTCGCGGAACCGGGTGAGGTCCTCGCGGTCCAGGGCCGAGTCGCCCAGGGCCCGCTGCCACTTGGCGGACTCGATGGCCAGATCGGTGGCGCGCATCCACCGCTCGATCCCCTCGACCCGGCCGTCGAAGTCGATCAGCAGTTGCGCCAGCATGATCACGCCGCCGATCAGCACCGACAGGGTGAGCGACTGGGCGACGTCCTGGTCCGCGACGTAGTTCGTGATGAGGAAGGCGAAGGTCCCGGCGGCCGCGGCGACGGCGATCCTCCTGACCACGGCGCCGGTGGTGATCGACGGTAGGGGTTCTCTGGGCACGCTCGACTACTTCCTGACCTGCGGCTCCGTGAAGCCTTGATCACTTCTGCTGGACGAGGTAGCTGGCCTTGTCGTGGAAACCGAGGACGACCCCGCCGTCCGCGACGAGCCCGCCCAGGGTGTCCCGCACCGCGCGGCGCCAGCGGGCGGCCAGGCCGGAGCCGGCCATGCGGATCCCCTCGATATCCGGGGGCACCTCGATCAGGACCGTCTCGGAGTCCGTCGCGCGGACCTCCGGCCCCCCGTCCGGCCGGACGACGAGCAGCCGCTGCGCGTCCGCCGGAACCTCGACCGGCTCCGGACGGCCGTGTTCGACCGCCTTCCGCACGCCGGGCTCCGCGATATGCCAGACGACCCTGATCCGGTCGGACTGGTCCTGCCCGTTGATGGCGTCGGGCATCTGGCCGTAGTGGTTCTCGAGGTAGGCGTCGGCGCGCGCGCCGAGCTTCGCGAGGTTGAAGTGCGCGTTGCGGCGTACGAGCGGATCGAAGGTCCAGATGATCCGCTCGATCCCGTGGTCCATCGCCCAGCGCCGCTGGTGCAGCTTGAGCTCCAGGCCGGCGTGCGGCTCGACCGCGCCGGTCACATACGACAGGAGCGCCCGGCCGTGCGGCGGGCCGAAGTGGCCGACCGACGCGCCGACCAGCGTGCCGCCGAGAAACGCCCCGGCGACGTAGTTCCCCTCATAGGCGTAGCCGCGCATGATCTCCCGGAGGATCGAGAGTGCGCCGTCCTCGAACCCCCAGATCTGGTCGAACAACGCGCAGGCCGCGGCCAGCTCGTCGAGCTCCCGGAGTTCCCGGATGACAAAAGCGGACATGCCCACCTACCTGGTTTCGGTGCACTCTTGATCCAAGATGCGCGATCACGTATACATTTCTACAATGAACGCGGGACGTTTCGGGAGGACTATTGTCCATGCACCGCGAGACTGATCTTGACCAGGAGAGGTCAGTGAAGTCAAGTTTCAACCGAGACGTTTCGTGGAACCAGATGGACCTGCCGGCCTACTGGCAGTCCAACTACCAGGAACCGCACGGAGACGACCTGAGCTTCATCGCGATGATCGGCGCCTTCATGGTCGATCGTCTGCAGGGCAGAACCGACCTGCGCGGCGTCGATGTCGGCACCGGGGCCAATCTCTATCCCGCCTTCTCCATGCTCCCCTTCTGCTCGGCGCTGACACTGATCGACATGTCTCCCTCCAGCATCGACTGGCTCACCCGCGAACTCGGCGGTTCGCTGGCGGCCTGGGCCCCCTTCTGGGACGAGTTCGCCAAGATCCCCGCGTACGCGGCCGCCGGCCCGCTGCACGAGGCCGTCCGGGCCCCCGCCCGGATCGAGATCGAGCAGGCGTCGGTCTTCGACCTCCCCGGCGAGCGGTGGGACGTCGGCACGATGTTCTTCGTCGCCGAATCCATATCCGGGGACAGGGCGGAGTTCAGGGCGGCGCTGGCGAGGTTCGTCAAGGCACTCCGGCCGGGCGCTCCGTTCGCCGTCGCGTTCATGGAGAACTCCGAGGGCTGGCGGGTCGGTGATCAGGACTTTCCCGCGGTGGCGGTGTCCACCGCGGACATCGTCGCGTCCATGCCTTTTTCCACGGAGCTGCACCAGGTGAAACGGTTGAGCGCGGCGGAAAAGCCGATCCGCTCGGGGTACACTGGGATGATCTTGGCTTGCGGCAGCAAAAGATCAACTGAAAGCCGAGCACGATGAGGATTCAGCCACGCGAAGAACTCCTCAACCTCTGGCGCTCCGTCGTGAAGGTCTCGCTCGACGGGGACAAGTGGCAATGGGGCGGCCGGTACGAGCGCAATTCGATCAGCGACGCCGAGCAGCTCCTGTGCATCATCTATCCGGCGACGGTCGTGCCCTACTTCCGCCTCGACCGGCCCGACGACACCGCCGACGACATCCTCGAGGTGCTCCGGCCGCTCGGCGACGAGCTGGACATCCCCCAGCGCCTGATCGAGCTGCTCATCGAGCACATCGAGTACTACACCGACAGCGACGGCCCGTCCTTCACCGGGGGCAGCTACTTCAAGAGGGCCGAGGACGGCGCGGAGCCCAGCCCGGAGCAGATGCAGGTCGACGTCGTCGACTCGTTCTCGATGGCGGTCTCGCTGATGCTGGGCACGCTGACGCTCGTCCGCACCTTCGGCAACACGGTCATGAACCCCGAGATCGAACGCCGGCTGCGCCATCTGGAGCGGATTGCGAACGTGCGGCTGACCGCCGCGCTGGTGGGGCTGCTGCGCAGCTTCGTCATCAACGTCTTCACGCCCGACTCCGACGAGGGCCGGGCGCTGCTCGGCATGGTGAACCGGACCGGCCGCTCCAACCGCCAGGTCGCCGAGGAGCTGCGCTCGTCGCTCCGGGAGATCCGGGCCTCCCTCGGGGAGGTGACCTTCGGCTTCCGCCAGCAGCGCACCAGCGAACTGATCGAGAACCGCAACCGGCTGTTCGAGATCGGCTGGACCTGGGGCATCGCCGAGGACGCTCCCGAGGTGGACATCGCCCCCTCCGTGACGAACCAGCGCGGCGGTATCGCTGAGAGCGCTCCCTTCCTCTACTTCACGGTGAACGCCCTGGACGGCATCGCGGACCTGTTCTCCGGGCGCACGACCGTCCTCGGCCTCCTCAACGAGGAGCAGCAGCGCCTCGCCGGCGCGCTCAAGCTGCGCTGGGAGCTGACCCAGCGGTACTGGGGCACGATCGCGACCTTCGGCGACGCCCCCGGGTGGCCGCTGGAGGACCTGCCGTGGCGCACCACCGACAGCCGGGAGTCCGACCACTTCAGCCTGCTGATCATCTCGCTCGTCCTGCAGGACCAGGAGGTCCGCGGCAGAAGCTCCATCGAACTGCCGCGGCTGGCGAGGATCCTCAAGAAGCTCGGGGAGCGCGGCCGGGTGACCGACCGGGCCACCCGCGACGATCCCGCCCTCCGCTACCACACTCCGGGGACGCAGATCCAGCTCGGCGGCAGCGGAGCGGGCGGGCCCGACCTGGTCTGGCGCCTGAACGACTTCGCGCCGCTGCTGCTCAAGAACGTCCTCCGGCTGGCCAGGCTGTCCAGGGACGCCGACCTGCGCGAAGACCTCGTGCAGACCGCGGACGAGATCTGGGACCACGTCTTCCGGCGCCGGATCGGACGCTCGGTCAACGCGGGGCTCTGGGACGACGCGGCGAACGTCTTCGAGGGCATCCAGCAGCACAACGACCGCCCGTCCTGGTACTACACCGAGCGGATCGTCGAGTGCATCGTCATGGCGATCGGCCTCATCCTCGACCGGCTCCCGCGCAGCGGCGACATCCACGCCTACGCACGCGGCATCCTCAGCGAGACCGACAACCTCTTCGACCTGGAGCTCCTCGAGGCCAACGTGGTCGACCGGGGAGCGCTGCGCGCGCAGCTGGAGGAGGCGCGCCTCAACCTCCGCCACGCCCACGAGATCGCGCCGCTGCGGCCGGCCACCGCCATCGGGATCGCGATGGAGATCCTGCGCATGCTGGAGAAGGTCGGGGTGGCCCGGCGGAACGCCGCGGAAGGGGCCGGTTGACGTGCTCGTCATCGCCACCTCCGACAAGGGCGGCACCGGACGCTCGGTCACCACCTGCAACGTCGCCTACCGGCGCGCGCTCCAGGGCGATGACGTCTGCTACCTGGACTTCGACTTCGGCTCGCCGACCGCGGGGGCGATCTTCGGGGTCGAGCGGATGGCCCACGGGACGCAGGGCGAGGACGGGCTCCACCGGTATCTGCAGGGCAAGACCGTGACACCCGGCCATGTCGACATATGGTCGGAGAGCCGGCGGCCCCCGGGCACCGGTCCGCGGCCCGCGGGCGCCGGGAACCTCGTCCTGTACCCGGGTGACCTGGGCGGCGGCGAGTTCACCGCCAAGCCGGAGGTCATCGAGCGCTGCGCCGACCTGCTGCTGCTCTTGCAGAGCCAGTTCTCGGTGATCTTCATCGACCTGAGCGCCGGGCGATCCCATGCGGCGGAGATGATCCTCACCGTCACCGCGCGGGAGAAGCGGGTCTCCGACACCCGCTGGCTGGTCTTCCACCGCTGGACCAGGCAGCACATCTCGGCCGCGGCGGACCTGGTCTTCGAGGACCGGGGGCTGCTGGAGTTCGGCAGCCTGTTCGGACATGACCGCGACGAGCTGCGCCGGCGCATCCGCTTCGTGCGGACGGCGGTGATCGACCCTAAGAGCGACCAGGGCGTGCTGGGCCTGCGCGCCGAGCAGGAGGCATGGCTGCGCCAGGTCGACCGGAACCTCAACGAGCAGGCCAACATCGCGGGCCTGGGGCGCACCTCGGTGATCGCGACGGTGCCCGTCGACCCGGTGCTCCAGTGGCGGGAACAGCTCATCACCGACGAGGACGTCTACGCCGAGATCGCCAACGAGGGCACCGTCGAGGCGTTCTCCGGGCTCGCCGGGAATCTGGACGACCCGGGGGCATGGAGCCGGATATGACCGAACCCGAGCTCGAGGTCGCCGTCCTCACGAGCCGGCCCCGCGTCGAACTGGTGCCGCGCTCGCACCTGTCACTCGAACTCGGCCACCTCTACATGGAGGACCTGCTGGACGGTCCGGAGGCCCTGCGCCGCCACTTCGCGCGGATCGGCCCATGGGCGGGCTCCGTCCGCGCCCGCCACCCCGCGCCCCTGCGGGTCAGTACCTGTTTCCTGGTCGACGACTACTTCAGCCGGCTCACCTCGCCCAAGAAGCTCGTGCCGGAGATCCTCGACGCGGCGCGCGACGCCGGGCTCGGCATCGACTACCTCGTGCGGGAGTCCGCGTGCGCCTCGGCCGGCGAGGTGTCGCCGGCGGAGCTGGTCCTCGGGCGCATCGTCTCCGACCCGCCGCGCGGCAGCAACGGCCTGCGCCCGCCGGTCCACACGACCGGCTGGGTCTCCAACAGCAGGGACAGGCTCGGACCCGACGGGCTGGACGAGGCCCTGGCCACCCGGCCCTGGCGCCCTCCCGAGCAGAACGGCGCCCGGAGCCACTCCATCTGCATGGAGGTCCAGCTCTGGGACGAGCAGGACGGCCGGCGGCGGTGGTCCTGCGCGATGCTCTCGGCCGTCTGGCAGCTGCTCCGGCTCGGGCTCCTCCGCCATCAGGGCAAGCCCGTGGTCTCGCCCGCGCGGTGGACGGCCGAGTACCCGGACCGCTGGGAGGACCTTCCGCCGCTGGTCCAGCTCGCCGACGGCGCGCAGCCGTTCGCCGCCTTCCAGACGATGTCGGTGCTGGAGACCAGGTTCGCCGGCGTGGAGGCCGCCGTCCGGACGATCCTCGACCAGGTCTCCGTCGATCCGGCCGTCAGCGAGCAGACCGCCGCGCAGGCCGCCGCCCAGGGGATCGAGCTTCCCGGTGACGTCGTCGGCAGGATCTCCCATGTCTTCGACGACGGCTTCTGAGAGCGCCCTGACCATCGGGGAGGTCCGGACGGGCCTCCTCGGGCACTCCGCGCAACTGTCCATGGCGGAGACGGTCGGGCTGCTCGACCTGGTGCCCGGCGAGCAGGTGCGGCACACCGCGTACCCGCGCGCCTACGCGGTCTCGCCCCAGCGGCTGGCCGGCATCGACTGCCTCATGCCCTCGCGCTCGGGACGCCGCGTCCGGGGCGTCGGCACGTTCGCGACGCGGGCCACGCTGACCGGCGGCCTGATCGCGCAGTCCTGCGCGCACACCACGCTCGTCCCGTCGTCGCGGCGGTACCGGCAGGCGTGGTCGCACTACCTGGCCGAGCCCGGCGTGGTCGAGTGCCTCGGCCGGCTGCGCCCGGAGGACGCGGCCGCGGGGTTCGCCGAGGACGAGCACGGCCACCTGAACATCGAGATGGGGCGGACCGCCGAGTCCACGATCTTCGATCTCCAGCGGTCGGGCCTGCTCGACGGCCGGCAGCCGCTGCACGCCCCCCTCGGGCGGTGGCGGTGGGCGCTGCAGCCCGTGCGGGAGGACGGCGACCCGGGCCTCTACCGCCTCACCGTCCTGCCCGAGGGCACCCGCCTGCTCCGGCTCGCGGTCGCCTGGCCGGACGTGTCCGACCTGCTCGACCTGGTCGAGGACCTGGCACTGCACGACTGGCTGCTCGACGTCGTCCACCGGCAGATCGAGCGGGCGCGCCCCGGAGCCGGGGACCTGGACCGGACGCTCCAGCACATCGGCCCCGTCATCGACCACCTGCTGCACCACTGGATGCCCAGGGCGCGGGTGCAGCCCGGCCTGTACGGGCTGTGGGACGCCTTCGACCGCTTCCAGGGCCTGACCCGCCAGTGGGGCCTGGCCACCGACCGGATCCGCGACCACGTGGCGCTCAACAGCCTGCGCCTGGTGCGGCGCGCGGAAAGCGAATGGCCGGGCCTGGGGTGAGCTAGCGCGGGCTCGCCGCCAGCCGCTCCGGCCGGCTCAACCGCAGGTCGGCACGGTCGTCGTCGGTCAGCGGCAGATCGAGCAGCAGCGTCGCGGCCAGGTGCGCCGTGCGCGGCGCCAGCGTGATGCCGAGGCCGTTGTGCCCCGTGGCCGCCAGGACGCGGCGGCGCGGATCGACATAGCCGAGAACCGGCAGCCCGTCCGACGTCCCCGGCCGGATCCCGGCGCGGGCACCGATGACCTCCCACTCCGCCACGGCAGGCAGGATGCGCCGCAGGTTCCGCAGGATGGTCTCATCGGCCCGCGCGGACGTCCCCGGCGACGCGTCGCCGTCGTCATGGGTCACGCCCACGGCCACCCGGCCGTCCGCGTAGGGGGTCGCCCGGACGATCTGGGTCTCCTCGTCGTCGGGCAGCAGCGCGTCGCACTGGGTGCGCAGCCCACCGCCCGCGGGGACCGCGACCTCAAGGATCTGGCCCTTGACGGGGCCGAAGCTATCGGCCCGCCAGTCGATGAAGTCCTTGAGCAGCCCGTGGCTCAGATGCCCCGCGGCGACGACCACCCGGTCGGACCGCAGGACCCGTCCGGATCCCAGGACGATCCGGACCCCGTCTCCGTCCGAGCGGATCTCCTCGGCGCGGTCCCGCACGCAGGTGATGCCGTCGTCGGCCTCCAGGACCGACTCCAGCGCGGCCATCACGCGCATGGGCTCCACCGCGAGGTCGTCCGGCAGCCACAGCCCTCCCGTCACGGCGGGCCCGAGTAGCGGCTCGCGCCCGCGCGCCTCGGCCGCGCCGAGCGCCTCGGCGGCCACGCCGCGCTCGCGCAGGAGGGGGAGCACCTCGTCCACGAGGCGGCCGTGCTCCTTCTCCTCGACCGCCAGGCACAGCAGGCCGGAGGGGCGGAGTTCGATCGGCCGCCCCCAGGCGGCGGAGAGCCGCTCGATCCAGTCCGGGTAGAGGTCGCGGCTGCGCTGGGCCATGGGGCCGAGGGCGCCGTGCCCCTCGTCGTAGAGGTGCGGGTTGATCCCACCGGCCGCCGCCCGCGAGGCACTCGTCCTGACGCCGGCGCCGAACTCCTGCTCGACCACGCACACCCGCAGTCGCGAATCGCGCCGCAACCGTTCGGCGATCCCGCCTCCGATGACGCCTCCGCCGACGATGACCACATCGGGGTGGGTGGGGACCATCACAACTCCTTCGACACCGGGGTCTTCTTGAGACGGCGGCTGCCCCGGCCCGGTGCCCACCGTCGTTGCTGAATTCCGGAGCGCCGCCCTCCCGGCTCCGCACACGGCGGGGAGGGCGACGCCGAGTACGAGATCAACCGATCGTGGGCATCACTAGAAGCATGCATCCTAAAAAGAAGTCGTACCCCGGCCGCGCCGGAGTGGTAATAGGTATGTTGCCACTTACAGCCTTGCGTACCCAATTACCTCCCCAGCAGAGTATCCTGCACTAAATGGCGGGTCTAAGTCTCGTCCAAGTTGTTTCTTTTTGGCGTCGACCGGGGGATGCCGCGGAGGTGGGCGCCGGGCGCCGCCGCGACACATCGAACCCAAGGCAGCCCGATGTCCGGAATGTCGCTTTTCGGAGTTCTATCCAGCGGCCCGTTTATCGCTCACGCCGTCAGCGGACGCGAGCACGGCCCGGGCACGTTCGGCCGGTCGCCGATCCACCGCCCCGGCCCGACGCGCCGGCCGGGCGCGTTCTCCGGCCGGCAAATTCGATCTCTGCAACCCTTGGTCCACGCTGACACAAGGAGCTAAGTTATCAACTCCGGGTAGCCATTTCAGGCGCAGATCGAAAAAGCGGGTCGGTGGCCTCGTCCCGCGCGGCGGAGAAGAGGTGCCGATGGACGGCCCAGCGGCGGCCGGCCGATGAGGATCGAGTACGTCGACCTGATCGAAGTCGCCCTGCCGCTCGTGAGCCCCTTCCGGATCTCGACCGGGACCATGACCACCAGGGAGACGTTCCTGCTGCACGTGGTCACCGACGCCGCCGAGGGGTGGGCCGAATTCGCCGGCGACCCCGACCCCGGCTACTACCCCGAGTTCGCCGGCGGCGCCGAACTCGTGCTCCGCGACTTCCTGCTGCCCGGCGTCCTCGCCCTGCCCGATGCGCGGGTCGCCGCGCTCGGCCCGGTCTTCGCGGCGGTCAAGGGGAACCGGCTGGCCAAGGCGGCGCTGGAGACCGCTCTGCTGGACGCCGAGCTGCGCGCCCACGGTATGTCGCTCGGAACCTTCCTCGGCGCGTCGCGGGAGGCCGTCCCGGTGGGCGTGTCCGTCGGCATCCAGGACTCGGTCGGCGACCTGCTCGACGCGGTGGAGCGGTACCTCGCGGAGGGGTACGCCCGCATCAAGCTGAAGATCGCGCCCGGCCGGGACCTCGAGCCCGTGCGCGCGGTCCGGGCGCGGTTCGGGGACGGCCTGGCGCTGCAGGTGGACGCCAACGCCGCCTACACCCTCGGCGACGCCGGGCACCTGCGCCGGCTGGACGAGTACGGTCTGCTGCTCATCGAGGAGCCGCTGCAGGAGGACGACCTGCACGCCCACGCGCTGCTGCAGCGGCGGCTGGCCACCCCGATATGCCTGGACGAGTCCATCCACACCGCGCGCGACGCCGTCGCCGCGATCGCGCTCGACGCCTGCCGGGTCATCAACGTCAAGCCGGCCCGTGTCGGCGGCTACCTGGAGGCCCGGCGGATCCACGACCTCGCCGCCGCGCACGGCGTCCCCGTCTGGTGCGGCGGCAACCTCGAGACCGGCATAGGCCGCGCCGCGAACCTGGCGCTGGCCGCGCTGCCCGGCTTCACCCTCCCCGGCGACCTGTCGGCCTCGAACCGCTATTTCGCCGAGGACATCACCGAGCCGTTCGTCCTGCGCGACGGCCTCCTGCGCGTGCCCGGCGGGCCGGGCATCGGCGTCGAACCCCGGCCGGACGCCCTGGCCCGGCACACCACCGCCGTCAGGCGGCTCCACCCGCGGCAGTGACCGGAACGGCCGCTCCGGGAAAGCCAACGCGACATTTCGTTCCATGTCAATTTCCGCTGATACGCGAATGCACGGGACCGTCTTCTCCCGCATGCGATCAGCTATTGACATGGAATGGGGGTGCGGCTCTACTTCGGGCAGATGGAATGACGTTCCATGTTGGGAGGGACGAATGGTCCAGGTCAGAGCAAGGCTCGCCGCGGCCGTGGCCGCGGTGGTGGCGGGCGCCATCCTCATGCCGGCCGGCGCGGCCGCCTCGCCGGCGACTCCGGACGATCCGGACGTGATCGTCGCCGGGCCCGACGGCGACCAGAAGGCATGGTTTCCGGACATCACCCGGCTCGATGACGGCCGTCTCGTCACGGTCTTCTACCAGGCCACGCGGCATTCGCGCGACGACGGCCGGTACATGTGGACGGAGAGCGCCGACGGCGGCCGCACCTGGTCGCGGCCCCGGGTCGTCATCGACACCCCGCAGGACGACCGGGACGCGCAGATCACGCAGTTGTCCGACGGCACCATCGTCATCAACTGGTTCCGCACCGACTGGACCAACGAGGGCACCACCGGCGCGGTCATCCTCGGATCGTTCGTGACCCGGTCGACCGACGGCGGGCGGTCGTGGTCCGATCCGGTGCTGGTGGAGTCGCGGATGTCGTGCGGCTGCGGGCCGGTCCACGGCGCCTACCCGCTGGGGTGGGCCGCCACCACCGGGAAGATCGTCGAACTGGACGACGGTGATCTGCTGCTGCCCCTCTACGGCACCATGTCCGACTCGACCGTGGGGCGGGCCAGTGTCGCCCGGTCGACCGACGGCGGGCGCACCTGGCCCGTCGAGAACGAGGCCCTGATCCCCGTTCCCGGCGGCGTCTCGCTGTCGGAGATGGCGCTGGCGGCCACGCGCGGGGGCGTCACCGCGCTGCTGCGCACGGCCGGTGGCGGCGGCGTCTCCCGGCGGACGGACTCGTCCGACGGCGGGCGCACCTGGAGCACGCCGGTGGCCACGCCGATGAAGGGGCAGGCCCACCACATCCTGTCGCTTCCCGGCGGCAAACTGCTGGCCACCTACGGGGACCGGTCCGGGCAGTTCGCGTCCAACGAGCCGACCGTGGGCCGGATCCGCATGCCCGGACGGGAGTGGAGCGATTCCAGTGACGTCCTGCTGTACCGGGCCGGGCCCAACGTCGACCAGGCCGACCCCAGTACGGCGGTCGTCCGCGGGCACCACTTCATCACCGTGTCGTACGACGAGGCCCGCGGCAGCATCATCGGCACGTTCAGCAAGCTGTCCGACTTCGTCCAGGCGAAGCCGCCGGAGGTCACCGAGCCCGACGCGGGGGACGTCCTCGGCCTCCCCGCGATGGTCGCCGCCGGTGCGGCGACCTTCGAGACGGATCTGACCAGCGGCCACAAGAACCACCCCACCGCCCGGCCGGCCGGTGCCGTCGACGGCGTGGCGGAGTACTGGTACTCGGCGCTCGGTCCCGTCGCGACGCCCGAGGCGCCGCGGCAGTTCACCCTCAGTTTCACCGAAGCGCAGCGGGTGTCGTGGATCGGGCTGAACCTCAAACCCGGATATGCCGAAACGGCGTCGGTCTACCTCTCGGCGGACGGCCGGGAGTGGGGTGACCCCGTCGATGTGCGCACCGGCCACATCTCCGCCGCCGGGCAGATCGCCTGGGCCGAACTCGACCGGGCCGCCACCGCTGAGCACGTCAAGGTGGTCATCTCGCAGTCCGACGGTGCGTCCATGCTCGCCGAACTGATGATCGCACACTGAGCCATTCCGAAATGGAGCGGTTCCGAAATGGAGCGGTTCCGAAATGGAGCGGTGGCCGCTCTGCGCAGCGGCCACCGTTCTCTCTCGTCTATCCGGCGGGAGTGAGGAGGCCGTCGTCGCGGATCGAGCGGAGGACGTCGCCGGCCGCCTCCAGAGTGCGGTCGATGTCCTCCTCGGTGTGCGCGGCGGAGATGTGGTTGCGCTTGAGGGTGAGCGGGAGCATCAGGAAACCGCGGTCGGTCATGCGGCGGTGGAAGGCCACGTAGGCGGCGTGGTCGTTGCGCATGAGGTCGCGGTAGCCGCGGATCGGGCCCTCGGTGAAGTAGAGGCTGAACACCCCGCCGAAGCCCGCGGCGGTGGCCGCGATGCCGAGGTCGGCGCAGATGCCGGTGAGGCCGGCGCGCACGCGGTCGCCGAGGGCGTGGGTGCGCTCGTAGAAGTCGGGGTGCTCGCGCAGGTAGGTGATGGTGGCGATGGCGGCGGTGGACGAGACCGGGTTGCCGTTGAAGGTGCCGGCGAGCAGGACGTCCCCGCCCGCCGAACTGAAGTGCTCCATCAGCCGCCGGGGGCCGGCCAGGCCGGCGATCGGGTAGCCGTTGCCCATCGCCTTGCCGAAGGTGGTGAGGTCGGGCAGGACGCCGCAGACCTGCTGGTAGCCGCCGGGCGCGTGCCGGAACCCGGTGATCACCTCGTCGAAGATGAGCAGCGAGCCCTGCTCGGTGGTCAGGGCGCGCAGCCCGGCCGTGAACTCCGGCGTCGGGACGAGGGCGCCGACGTTGTGCGGGATCGGCTCCATGATCACGGCGGCGATCCGGTCCGGGTGCGCCTCGTACAGGGCGCGGACCGAGTCCAGGTCGTTGAACTCGGCGATCAGCGTCGAGTCCAGGGCCTCGGGCAGGATGCCGCTGGACAGCGGGTCGTTGCCGTAGGCGCGGTCCGGCGCGGAGATGACGTTGCGGGCGACGGCGTCGTGCCAGCCGTGGAAGCCGCCCTGGAACTTGACGATCAGCGGCCGGCCGGTGACCGCGCGGGACAGCCGGACCGCCTGCGCGGTGGCCTCGCTGCCCGACATCGCCGAGATCATCTGCTCGGCGGACGGGATCGTCTCGGTGACCAGCCGGGCCAGCTCGATCTCCGGTTCGGTGACCCCCCAGCCGACCAGGTCGACTCCCCCGATGGCGGCGCGCACCGCGTCGTCGACCTCGGGCGCGGCGTGGCCGAGCAGGATCGCGCCGAACGCCGCGTGGTAGTCGAGGTAGCGGCGGCCGCCGGCGTCGGTGACGTACGCGCCGGACGCGGCGGTGAGCGCGTGCGGCACGCCGACCAGGCGGGTGGCGGAGTTGACACCGCCGGGGATCACGGCCTGCGCGGCGGCGAGCAGTTCCGCGCCGGACCTGCGCCCGGCCAGCTCGGCGGTGGTCATTCTGGGAGCCCCCAAGAGATTGGCGAGTGATGGGTGACGCTGTCGGCGAATGGTTCATGGAAAGGCGTTCCATGTCAACCCTTCGCTCGATGGATCATGGGTTGATCAGGGAGGTCTCAAGTTTTTCTGCCGCCAGCCCTTGACACGTGAATGATCTGGGGATCAGGATCCGTCGACATGGAATCCCATTCCGCGCCGATCCGGGTGCTGGTCGTCGGCACCGGTTTCATCGCCGCGCAGCACGCCGCCGCGATCCATGCCGAGCCGCGGCTGGAGCTCGCCGGCATGGTCGACATCGACCCCGGCCGGGCCGCCGCCGCGTCCCGCGCGAACGGCGGCGTGCCGGCCTTCACCGACCTCGCCGCGGCGCTCGCGGAGACCGGTGCCGGCGGCTGCGTCGTCTGCACCCCGAACGACACGCACGCGGACATCGCCGCGGCGGTCGCGGCCGCGGGCGCCCACCTGCTGATCGAGAAGCCGCTCGCCACCGGGGTGGCCGGCGCCCGCCGGGCGGTCGAGGCGTTCGCGGCGGCCGGGCGGGTGCTGATGCCCGCGCACAGCCACCGCTACTACGACTACGCGCGGACGGTCCGGGACGTCCTGCGCTCCGGCGAGCTCGGCACGGTCGACCTCGTCCGGCTGGCCATCCTCGGCGGCTGGATCTGGCCGGACTGGCGCGGCTGGACGCTCGACCCGGCCCGATCCGGCGGGCACGCCCTGCACAACGGCGTCCACCTGCTGGACCTCGTCACCTGGTGGACGGGCGACACCCCGGAGACCGTGTACGCGCGGGGCCGCCGCCAGACCGCCGCGGAACTCGGCATCTACGACTACCTGGAGATGACGGTCGGGTTCGCGGGCGGCGCGACCGCCGTGTGCGAGATGAGCCGCGGGCACCGTCCGGCGTCCTTCGCGCGCCGCGACGTCATGGTCGCCGGGACCGGCGGGATCCTCACGCTCCCCTGGGACGCCGAGTCGGGGACGGTCACCGACGAGACCGGCACCGCGCTGCTCCCGCCCGGCGGCGCCGACGGGTTCGCCCTCCAGATCGCCGCCTGGGCCGACGCCGTCACCGGCGAACCGCCCCTGGTGACCGGCGAGGACGGGCTGCTGGCCGTGGCCATGGGCGTCGCCGCCGAACGGTCGATCGCGACCGGCGAGCCCGTCCGGGTCGCCGACGTCCTGAAGGAGGCGTCCTGATGCGCACGCTCAAGGTGCTGGCCTGGGGGTCGGGCGGGTTCGGGACCCAGGACCACCAGCACGACATGTACCTTCCCGCGTTCCGGGCGCACGCCGGGTTCGAGGTCGTGGAGAGCGGCCTGCCCGGCATCACCGGAGCCGTCCGCGCGACGGGCGCCGAGGTCGTGTGCGTGTGCGCGCCGCCGGCGGAGCGCGCCGACCGGGTCATCGAGGCGCTGCGCGCCGGCTGCCACGTCCTCGCCGACAAGCCGCTCGCGCTGGACGCGGCCGGCGTCGAGGCGGTCGCCGCGGTCGCGGCCGAGACCGGCCTGGTCTGCATGCCCGCGCACCACCACCGGTTCGGCGCGGCCGTCCAGGCCGCCAGGGGGGCGCTCGCCTCCGGACGCGTCGGGCTGCCCTGGAACGTCCAGGCCGACTTCCTCGTCGACGGCGGCGACCCGTGCCCGGACGGCGAACTCGTCAACTTCGGCCTCTACCCCGTGGACGTGGTCCGGGCCCTCACCGGGCAGGCGGTCCGCCGCGTGCACGCGCTGCCGGGCCGCGAGCGGGGCCGCTTCACCGTGCTGCTGCTCGACCACGAGCACGGCATGACCAGCACGATCACGGTCGGCCGGCTGCGCGGCACCGTCGACGCACCCGGCATGGCGCTGCACCGGTACCGCATCAGCGGGTCCGGCGGGGTCATGGACGTCGACGCCGCCAAGCCGGGCGCGTCCGTCCGGACGGTGACGGGCAGCCGCACCGCCTGGCACGGCCCCGGCACCGTCGACCGGATGCTCACCGCGCTGCACACCGCCGCCGTCACCGGCCGGCCGCCCGAGGCGGGCCCGGCCGACGCCCTCGCCGCGCTGCGCGTCACCGACGCCGCGGCCCGTTCCCTCGTCCTCGGCACGCCCGTACCGATCGACTCCCCGGAGGTCTGATCCATGAAGCTCGCGACGTACCGCCTGCCGGACGGCGGAGTCCGCCACGGCGAGATCATCGAAGGCGGCCGCGTCACCGACCTCGGCCCCGGCGACCTCTCGGCGCTGGCGGGCGCCGGGTTCTCCGCACCGTCCGGCGGGACGTCCCACGCGCTGGACGAGGTGGCGCTGCTCGCGCCGCTGCTGCGTCCGGGCAAGGTCCTCGCCGTCGCCGCGAACTACCAGGAGCACGTGACCGAGACGGGCGGGGACGCGCTCGACAAGTCGCGGATCTCGCCGCGGCTGTTCATCAAGCCCGGCACCGCCGTCAGCGGCCCCGGCGAGGACATCGCGCTGCCGTCGGTCAGCCCCAGCATCGACTGGGAGGCCGAACTGGTCGCGGTGATCGGGCGCGGCGGCAAGGACATCCCGGTCGAGGACGCGCTCGGCCACGTCGGCGCCTACACGATCGGCAACGACGTGTCGGCCCGGAAGATGGACTACGGCCACGACCGCGACACCGAGGACTCCGCGGTCGCGTTCTTCGACTGGCTGAACGGCAAATGGCTCGACGGGTTCGCCGCGCTCGGCCCCTGCCTCGTCACCGCCGACGAGGTGCCCGACCCGCAGAAGCTCGAGGTGATCCTGGAGGTCAACGGGCGGGTCCGGCAGCACGGCGACACCGGTCAGATGATCTTCAGCGTCGCGGAGCTGGTGGCGTTCGCGTCCCGGTTGATGACGCTGGAGCCCGGCGACGTGCTGTACACCGGCACGCCGTCCGGGGTGGGGATGGCATCGGGGGAGTTCCTGTCCGCAGGCGACGAGATGACGGTCCGCGTGACCGGGCTCGGAAGCCTGGTGAACCGCGTCCGCTGAGCGGACCAGTGGCCGGGCGGGCGCCCGGCCACCGCCGAGAAGAGGCAAGTCAATGACCATTCGCTCCGGCAGAACGAGGGCCCGCGGCCCCGGGCGGAGGGCCGTCGCCGCCGTGCTGGGCGGCGTGCTCGCGGCGGGCGCGCTCGCCGCCTGCAGCTCCGACCCCACGCAGAAGTCCGCTGGCGGGGACGCGGGCGTCCTGAACATGTACCTGTACCAGAAGCCGAAGACGTTCAGCCCGCTCGCGCCGAACAACGGGCCCGACCAGCTCGTCATGTCGTTCATCTTCGACTCGCTGTACGGCTCGGACGGGTCCTACGGGCTGAAGCCGCACCTGGCCGCGGCCGCGCCGCAGGTGTCGGACGACGCCAAGACGATCACCGTCAAGCTCAAGCCCGGCCTGAAGTGGAGCGACGGCAAGCCGCTCACCGCCGCGGACGTGGTGTTCACCTACACCGCCCTCGCCGACCCCGGGACGGGCAGCGCGCAGGCGGGCAAGTTCGCCGCGGTGACCGGCGCGAAGGACCTCGCCGACGGCAAGGCCGACTCGCTCAAGGGCGTGACCGCGCCCGACGCCACCACCGTGAAGATCACCACGACGCGGCCGGCGGCGGGGCTGCCCGGGCTGATCGGCGGCACCCCGATCCTGCCCGAGCACGTCCTCGGCGAGGCCCCGGCGAAGGGGCTCGGCGACAACGGCTTCTTCACCAAGCCGACCGTCGGCTCGGGCGCGTTCACGTTCGTCGACTACAAGACCGACCAGTACGTGGAGCTGAAGGCGAACCCGAACTTCCGGGAGCCGGTGTCGGTCGAGAAGGTGTACCTGAAGCCGGTCACCTCCGATGTGGCGACCGCGCAGCTGCGCACCGGCGAGATGGACCTCACCCAGGTCTCGCCGACCGACCTGCCGACCGTGCGGAAGATGGACGGCGTCAAGGTCGTGGCGGCCAAGAGCCCCGGGTTCACCCGGATCGCCCTCAACCAGTCGCAGAAGCGGTTCAAGGACGCGCGCGTCCGGCAGGCGTTCCTCACCGCGATCGACCGCAAGGGACTGGTCGACAAGGTGCTCGGCGGCGCCGGGACGGTCGTGAACTCCAGCTTCTACGGAGACCTCGCCACCTCCGCGGCGAACGACTACGCCTACGACCCCGCGAAGGCCAAGAGCCTGCTCGCCGAGGCCGGCTGGGACGGGTCCAAGGCCGTCACGCTGTCGTGGATCCCCGGGCAGCGCGACCGCGACACCGCCGTGACGGTGATCCAGAGCCAGCTCAAGGCCGTCGGCGTGGACGTGAAGCTCAAGCAGGTGCAGGCGGACGAACTGCTGTCGTCCTATGAGGAGAAGTCGTACGACATGGCGCTGTTCGGCGGCGGCAACTACGCCACCGAGCCGTCCACCGTCGCGACCATCGACGCCTGCGACCAGTCCTACCCGGCGGGCGGCAACGTCGCCCACTTCTGCGCCCCGGAGCTGGACGGGCTGCTGTCCAAGGCCGACTCGGTCGCCGACCCGGCGGAGCGCACGAGCCTGTTCCAGGAGGCCGCGAAGGTCGAGAACGCGCAGGTCCCCTACCTGTGGCTCTACAACCCGGACGCGGTGTGGGCGTACCGGACCCGGCTGTCCGGCTTCGAGCCGGCCGGCCTCCCGACGAACGAGGTCGGGACCTGGGACTTCGCGAACTGGAAGCTGAGCTGAGCCCGGCCGGGGGGGGGGGGGGGGGGCCCCCCCCCCCCCCCCCCCCCGCGGGGGGGGGGGGGGGGGGGGGGCGCGGGCTACCCCGGCGGCGGGGGTTATCGGTGGTGGTGG